>DAOTUO010000048.1:0-2096 GCA_034436595.1 Anaerolineae bacterium
TGGGCGTTTCATGAACAGCACACTGCGCGTCAATTCGATGCACACCACCCCATCCTGATTTTTGCCGATATGCTTCAATGTCACCACACCCCTATCGGGTTTGCTCTTACTCTCCCGTTTGCCGATGACCTCTGACTGAACATACAGCGTATCGCCATGATACATCGGATGCGGATGGGTCACATTCTCATAACCCAAATTGGCGATAATCGTGCCTGCCGTGAGGTCATTGACCGTGATGCCCACCAATAACCCCATCGTGAAAATACCGTTCACAATTCGCGCCCCAAAGCCTGTTTTTTGGGCGAAATCTTCATTGAGGTGCAACGGTTGGTTATTCATCGTTAACGCGCTAAATAGCACATTATCCATTTCGGTGAGCGTGCGCCCAATAGCGTGATTGATTACCATGCCAATTTCGAGTTCTTCAAAATATTTTCCAGACATAAAATAAAAAATCCCTTTTTATAAGTGTAAAGTCCAATAAAATAATTATTATTCTGGTAGATAGGGTTGAATCACCAAGCGCGGTGGCAAGATTTTAATCATATCTTTGATGTTATGTGTATAAATAGGGATTTGTAACCGAGCGCATACCGATGCAATGAGACAATCATTCATCTCTATTCCGCGACTAAGGCGATATTGTTGCATCTGCTCCATCGCCCATATTTGGTCACTGATAGTCAGATAGACCACATTAAATGATGATAATAATGATAAACTTGTGGCTTGTGCAGTTTTACTATGAGCGCCACGCATAATTTCTAGCCATGTGATTGGTGTTACGCCAATATCCCCTTTTTGCGATTGTAACCATTGTTGAACGATAGTATCTTTGCGAAATAAGCGCACAATGATGGTGCTATCCACAATGCCTATCATGACTCATTATCCAAATCGAATTGTTTTTGACTTTGGCGACGTTGTTCTTTCAACCATTCCACAGGGTCGCCAACATCTTCCCAATCACTGGTATCTAAATTTTCTAAAACTGCCCATACTTTTTGACCCCAATGGGCATCGTCATGCTCTATATCTGTTTTTTGTAGTACCTGATTCGCTAAATGAGAGGCGATTTGCTCCAACAATTGTGCTTGTTCTTGTGGAGATAATTTTAAGGCAATATCAATTGCTTGTTCCAAAGATGTCATAATTAGGACTCCATTCTGACTATTTACCTCATTATATCCGATGACGCTTATAAAATATGCGCGGGAACGAGGCAATGCACCCCCCCCTACGGGCAGGAACGAAATGGGTTACCACCGAGTGGGGAAAGGGGAGAAAACCGTTTCTAGGTGAGGTTTTCGCCCCCGCTCCAATTTTTTGAGGTTGGGGTTGGGGTTGGGGTTAAATGCAAATGCTCTTAACCATAACTCACGTATTTTTAGGGTCAGATAGGCATGATGTACGGGTTTGCCATGGCAAACCCCCGCAACCAACCGTAAAAATCGGGCTTGCCATGGCAAGCCCCTACCCCATACCCATTTTTGTAATGAAAACAGGCAAAACAACCCCGTTCAGGGGGTTTCAGAGATACAGACGGGTGGTTCACCGCTCGTCGGCAGGCAACATACACACTTTTTAACTACAGACACGCCTTACATCGTGTCCATGCTAATAAAGCACCTCATCCATTTACCACAGACACAGCATATATCTTATTCAGACCAAGTCATATAAACGACAACACCCAAAGCTTCGTCGCCTACCACAGTGGGTGTTGTCTATTTTATATTCGCCCGCTTGTATGAGCAGGGAATCTCTAGCACTTTTATTTTATGCAGTCCACCGCATCCGTAAACACGGTGTATCGTTGCAGAGCCAAATAAAATCGAGCCAAACGAAAACCGATGTTCTCGTTGTTCCTGTTATTAGGGTTGTTCCTGTTACGGAACGCGGACACAAACCGCCCCGCCAGCACTCTCTAGAGTTGTACCCCATTTTTCGGTTTCATCTATGGCGAAGATACACGACCGAAGGGTAATCGCATCAAACACCGAATAAACCCAAAAGGATTTATTCGGATGTAGGGCAAGCTATTGCCCCTGTCAAAACACCTTGCTTCCTAACAATATCTATATTTTGGTGTC
>DAOTUO010000049.1:0-4203 GCA_034436595.1 Anaerolineae bacterium
CATCATAACCCGCCTCACGAACAGCAGAGGCGGCATAGAGTGTGCCGAGTGGGGGATAGGGCTTCATGGCGGCGTAGAGTTTGGGGTCAAATATCAGGTAATAGGATTGTCCAAAGAGTAATTTCATACCAATACAGTCTCTTTCACATAGGTGAGTATCACCCGATTTTGAGAGATACCCCGCGCCAATAACGCATCTACCAATAATTTATCATTCAGGTCAAGGTCAATATAAATCATTTCATCAGCCACCCGCGCCACCAATACCGCCCCAACGACTTGTTTACCCCGTATGAGGGCAATATCAATCACCGCATATAGGGTTTCATCTTCGCTGATGGTCAAGTAGCTATAGGCATTTAACCCTTGCTTGGCATATTGGCTCATCTCTTGTCTGAGAATATTTTTTAGAGTGGCGGTATCCATTGTGTAAATCACCTTGTAAGATTAAGTCATTTATCCCCTCATTATAGCCGATTTTCGCCATTTGCCAGTATATCTAATAAAAATTAGTGCTATACTCTCTATCATGTATAGATTGCGGGAGGGGAATAGTGGCTAACCTGACAGGTCAAACCATACGCGGGTATCTGATTGGAGAACGCATTGGCTCTGGAGGATATGGCGAGGTGTATCGCGCTACACAACAAAGTGTGGGGCGAGATGTTGCCATTAAAGTCATTTTACCCGCATACGCAGACCAACCCGAATTTATTACCAATTTTGAGACCGAGGCACGGTTGGTCGCTCAATTAGAACATCCCGCCATCGTCCCCCTGATAGATTATTGGAATGATGAACAGGGCGCATTTTTGGTCATGCGCTATATTCGCGGGGGCAGTTTACGCGCCGCGATTGCCAAACAAGGAGCATTACCACTTGTGCGGGCGCTCCGCGTTGTGGAGCAAATCGCAGAGGCGCTCCAAGTATCACACGAGGCGGGTGTGGTGCATCGTGACCTCAAACCAGATAACATCCTCATTGATGAACGTGGTAATGCTTATTTGACCGATTTCGGCATCGCCAAACAACTCAAAGAAGGTAGCGATACCGCTTCTGACCAAATCAAAGGGACATTTGCCTATCTGTCGCCAGAGCAAATTCAACAAACTACCCCGTCTGCTCAGACAGATATATACGCACTAGGCATTATTTTATACGAAATTTTGACGGGTGAGCATCCCTTCAAAGATGCCACTGTCATGATGATGGTTATGAAACATCTGCAAGACCCCTTGCCCATCATCACCGACATACGTCCCGATTTACCTAATGGCATAGCCGATGTTATCGGACGTGCCACGCAAAAAGACCCTCATGCGCGTTATGATAGCACGCTTGCATTTATAACAGACCTCAAACAAACCATTGGCGGTTCATATCCAATTGCCTCACAAGTTATCACGTTCCCGCCCGCGCCCAGACGGTCATCATCACCTGAACAACGTAATCGTTATGCCATGCTTCAAAATGTACGTAAATTTTGGGTTGAAGGGGTGCTAGAAAATAGCCTGCATAACACCGTCATGCTCGATTTAGACATGAAATCAAAATCGGGCGCGGTGGATAACCCGTGGGACACCCTCTTACGCACCCCAACAGGCGATGAATTATTGTCCTCAGATATGGCGCTTATTGATATTTTTGACCGTATGAATGGCAAATTACTCATCTTAGGCGACCCGGGCGGTGGCAAAACCACCTCACTATTGAGCCTTGCCCGTGAGTTATTGCGCCGTGCCGATGCCGATGACCATCACCCTATCCCCATTATTCTGAATATATCGTCATGGGGCGACAAACAATTGGCTCTGGATGAATGGTTGGTCGAGGAGCTTAATAGCAAATACCAAGTCCCGCGCAAAGTCGGGGCAGGGTGGGTGGCGAATGATGAGGTTTTATTACTCTTAGATGGGTTAGATGAGGTAAGCGAAAATGCCCGCGATAATTGCGTGAAGGCAATCAATCATTTTCGTTCTGAACATGGCTTTGTGGATGTGGTAGTGTGTAGTCGTATAAAAGACTATGAAGCCTTATCACATCAGCTACGCTTGAATGGGGCAATCATCATCCAACCCCTAACCGATGACCAAATCCAAACCTACCTCAATGCACTGGGGGCAGATGTGGCAATTGTGCGCGACCTCATCACCCACGATGAGCAATTACGCGAATTGGCGCATACCCCGCTCATGTTGAGCATCATGGTGCTGGCATATCGTGGCATATCCCATGATACTATTCCCAATTTCGATACCCTCGAAGCTCAACGCCAACACCTGTTTAGTGCCTATGTGGAGCGCATGTTTAATCGGCGTGCCATTGAAGCCCTTTATACCCAGCCCAAAACACTCAAATATTTATCATGGTTAGCCCAAAAAATGCAAGAACGGGCAACATCCGTCTTTAATATCGAAGAATTACAACCCATTGTCATTCCCGCCAAAAACCGACAAGAGTTTTATCGGCGGGTACAAGCCTTTCATATTGGCACAACCATATTCACATTTATTATTGCCTCTATATTCATCAGTATTGCCTTCAATTTTCCTTTGTGGTTATTTCTCATTGGTTTGGGTTTGATAACTGGTTTTATAACAGGCTGGTCATATAGTAACAACCAATGGAAACGCCAATATCCGCATATCCTCACAGCACTCTCTCAGGGGATAACCCTATTCTTGGCGCTGGCGATGTCGAATCCAATAGACCAGTCGCTTTTGACGAGCCTCATCGCCATTGTAAGTGTTTGGGGATATACCAAAATCTATTCCCAATATTATCTGAGTGGTGGCGGGGATAAAGATAACATTCCGTTGCTAGAAAAAATCCAATTTCGTTGGGAAAATATCAAACCCGTCTATTGGGTGTATATCCCTCTCTCCAGTTTATCGCCCATTCCACTTGTTATCCTAATACCTGTGCTTCAATTCAATATTCATAATCCATACATACCATTTTTTGCCATCACCGTCTTTATTTCGATGGCATTCACATTATTTATTTTGGGTGGAATTGGCTTTAATGATGTGCCGATGCGGTCTGCACCGAATCAGGGGGTGAGGTCAACCTTGCGAACAGCCTCAAAATTGACGTTTATTGTGACAGTATTGGCGTTTTTTGGGACGTTATCGGCTTCTATATTAGTGGGGACACCACTCATAAGCACCATTTTTCTATCACTTGCCCTTAGTTTAGGCATCTTCGCTTATTCGACATGGACAGTATTTGGAGGCATTGGAGTCGCCAGTCATTGGATTTTACGCCGAACACTGACCTATAATGATTATCTGCCCGCCAACCTTGCCCAATTTTTAGATTACACCGCGTCGCTCATCCTCATGCGGAAAGTGGGAGGCGGATATATCTTCATTCACCGCTATTTATTAGAATATTTCGCGGGATTGGATGATACAAAAAAATAGGCTTAAAATAGCTATGCCTATGCCTATGCCAATGTCACCTCGATAATGACGATCTTGGGTGCGATTTGGCGCACACTATCGGCGGCGGGTTTGCCATCAACCATTTCGATATGAAAAATTTCGGCTTGTTGGGGTGCGCCTTCGGCAATTTGTGTCATGAGAGGGATAATTGTCGCTTCATCGGCTATAGAGAGGGCTGTGCCAGCCACATCACGTCCTTGCAGACGGAGGGTGACGGGGGCAGGGGCTACAAAATTTTGCCACCATGCCCGAAAGCGTTTGGTCACAATCAAGATGCGCTTGCCATCGCGGTAGTACCCTACAGGGGTGGTGTATTGCTTGCCCGATTTTTTGCCTGTAAAGCTGATAAGCATCAAACTTTTGCTCATCACACTGTGTACAAGTGGCAAGCGTAGCACCGTGGACATCATGCGGTTCACACCCTTTGGCGGTGTCCAGTCCCAAGGTCTTTCGTTGGATTTTGTCTGTTGTGTCATCATTTTTTCCTCAAAATAGGATTGATATTTTCAGTATAACATAGGACATTCTGAAATTTTTTAATAACTGATAAAATAGGGCGATATAATGCCTAAAAAAAATTTGTTATTGAGGATATTTGCCCCTATGAAAGCCTTCCAAGAAAATATTAACCGTCTGTGGGTGCGCCTGAGCCTCGCGTTTGCATTGGTCGTCATCATCGGCGTGATGCTCACCTCGTTCATCGGCATTTTGGTGTCTACACCCACCGAATTTAATTATGTCAATGTCCTGCGCGATT
>DAOTUO010000050.1:0-19851 GCA_034436595.1 Anaerolineae bacterium
TAGTCATTATATACCTTCAAAATTGAGTGGAAGATTCACAACCAAATTATTGATTCGTTCTTCTGCATCTGCACAGTAGGTTGGATTGAGTTCAAAGCCGATATAATCACGTCTAAGCCGTTTGCAGGCTACCCCTGTAGATCCCGACCCCATGAATGGGTCTAATACCACATCACCCGCTTCGGTGAGAAGATGCAAAAATTCTTCGACAATGCTGGTGGGGTAAATGGCGGGGTGTGAATTGCCTTTTAACGATTCCACCGCGGTCTCAATAACATCTCGTTTGAGGGGTTCACCATAAAGCCGAATAATCGTGAATCCATTTTTGTCTAGTTGGATTTGTCGCCCACCTGCTTGTCCACCAAATGGCTCGGAATGAATACCTTTTATTTTCATCCGAAAACTTTCGATTTTGCCTTGTTGGACTTCTTGAATTACTTCATAGAGTGCCTGTTGTGCGTGTGATTTTTGTTCTGTGGACAGATTAGATGTGGCGATGAGTTCAAAATATTTTTTGCCCACATCTTTATGACCATTTTTGACAGGCTTGGGTGCAGATTTTTGTGCCATAAATGCCGTGTGGTTGTAAAAATAATCATCCGATTTGACAAAATGGAAAAATGGCTCTGTGCTATTCACCAATCGCCGTTTGAATTGGCGCGGGGTGGGGTTACGCTTGATCCATGTTATGCTATTTACCAATCGGGCTTGGGGATAGGCTTCTGCAATCGCAATGGCAAACCGATATGGCACAAGTAACAGATTGCTGTTTTCGTATTTATCACCCAAATTGAAGATAATACTGCCTGTGGGTTTAATCACACGCAAACATTCCCCAAAAAGTGTGACCAATTTTTGGATGTATGCCTCTAGCGAGGCTTCATTGCCAATGCCACCGCCGTAATCCCGTTGTTGGAAATAGGGTGGTGAAGTAATCACCAACTGGATACTCGCATCTGGCAATTTTTTGATGAGGTCGAAGCAATCGCCGCATAAAATTTGATTGAGTGGAAGCATTATCATCTCTTATTCATCCCAACAACGCCGATACATCTATCTCTGCGCCTTTTAGGACGGGTGAGGTAAATTTTCCGCCCAAAACATAGCCACCCTGACGGCTTAGGGCATCGTCTTTGCGGATATACACTTCTATCAATTGTTCTTGGGGGTCTACTATCCAATATTCACCCACACCATGCGCCTCATAAATATCAAATTTTGCGATACGGTCTTGGCGATGGGTGCTAGGGGATAAAATTTCTACCACCAAATCGGGCGCACCGACTAACCGCTTATTGGTGATGGCACATTGTGTATTCTCTGGTGATACCCATAAAATAGCGGGCTGTACCAAATCATCGCCTAATAAGAGGTCTAATGGGGCGGTATATAAGCCCTTTTTAGTTGTTATGGGTAATAAGTAAGCAAGCATAGACATTAGAATTTCTTGGTGGCGCGGTGTTGGTGCTGGCATATTCCCCTCTTGCCCATCGTAGACGTATAAAATCCCGCCGATTAATTCCATGTGGATATTGGTTTCTGGCAGTTGGAGATATTCCTCAATGGTCATTTTTGTGCCATGACGAAAAATCTCTTGAATCGAATTGGGTATAGTCTCACTCATCAAAAAATCCTCATAACAATTTTGGCTGTTTGCTGGATGTATCGGTCATAAGACGTGGGGTTTGCGCCTTTTTTGTCCGTGCCTCATCCAAAATTTCTTGGGCACTCTGTTTGCTCCCCTCACCCGTTGCGCCGAGCATCTCTGCGAGTTCACGCACGCGGGCGGCATCATCATCTAATGCCAACACTTCGGTGGCGGTGCGGTCTTTGACCACTTTTTTACGGACATGAAAATGCTTATCGGCATACCCCGCCAATTGGGGCAGGTGGGTGACGACCAACACCTGATGCCCATTGGTGAGTTCCCACAATTTTTCACCAACGACACTGCCCACACGCCCACCAATGCCTTGGTCTACTTCATCAAAAATGAGGGTATGGGTATGGTCTGCTTGGGTGAGTACCCGTTTGAGCGATAGCATAATCCGCGCCGCCTCACCGCCAGAGGCAACTTTTGCCAGTGGGCGCAATGGCTCACCAGGGTTGGCACTCATCATAAATTCTACATGGTCTATGCCGGTATAATCGAATTTATAGCGTTTATCTCCCACAAAGCACCCATCTGGCGATTCGGTGTGTTCTAGGCGCACCTCAAACTGGGTGCGTTCCATGCGTAGGTCTTTGAGTTCTGTCACAACCCGTTTGCTGAGTTGCTCACCGATACTTTTACGTACCTTGCTAATATCGGCGCTGATAGCCCCAATCTGCATGAGCATTTCCGTCTCTTTGGCGCGTAATTCTGTGAGGCGCTCCTCGCTATTTTCAATTGCATCGAGGTCTTTACGGGCTTTTTCGCCATAAGCGAGGATGGCAGAAATCGAAGCGCCATATTTACGGCGTAAACTGGCAATGAGTTCTAACCGTTCTTCAATCTCATTCAGGCGTTCTGGGTCATATTCGATATTTTCGGCATAATCGGTAATTTCTCCCGCGAGGTCTTGTGCCAACTCACTCAGATTTTCCGCTTGGGTGGCTAATTCGCTGAGGGCGGGGTCTAATGCCGCTAATTTTTCGATTAATACCGAAATACGCGCCAGCGCATCCACCGCCGAAATTTGCATCCGTGCATCGTCTGTGCCATTGAGCAATACGCCCGCCTCTGCCGATAATTTGGCGAGCTGTTCGCTATTGGCAAAGCGATTGCGCTCTTTTTTGAGGTCTTCATCCTCAGTGGGCAAAAGTTCCGCCGCATCTATTTCTTCGACCGCATGGCGCAACATCTCGGCACGGCGTTGGACAGCGGCTTCATCTTCTAGCAAGCCATGAATTTCGCGCCGAGTTTCGGTGAGGTGGGTGGTAACAGTACGGAGTGCCTCGCGCATTTCCATTAAATCGGCGTAGCGGTCAAGCAAATCTAGATGATGGGGTGGATTAAACAGCGTGAGATGCTCACTTTGCCCATGAATATCCACCAATAAATCGCCCAGAGAACGCAAAACCTCTTGGCTGATGGCGATGCCATTCACCCGTGCGGTAGAACGCCCATTAGAGCGTAATTCGCGCACCAATGTGACAAATTGCGGGTCTGCTTCATCGGATAATTCTTCACGCTTGAGTAATTCCACCAAATTGAGCTTGGAGGGCATTTCTAGCGAAAATACCCCCTCTATGGTGGCTTTGTCTGCGCCTGCCCGCACCATAGAAACATCCGCTTTGCCACCGAGAATGAGTTCTACGGCATCTACGATGATGGATTTACCCGCGCCTGTTTCTCCAGTAATGACATTTAGCCCTTTATCAAATTCGAGTTCAAGGGTTTCGATAATTGCGAAATTGCGGATGCGTAATTCTTCTAACATGGCTATGATTTCATCCGTGCATAAACAGCCGCGGCTGTGACTCCGACAAAGACGAGCAACCCCAATGAAAATGTGTTGGATAGGATAAAATTTCCCAATGGCATATATAACTCGGCGGGTATCATCAGGCGTTCTGCCATTTCATCTATATTGACATTGGCTTCTTCTGCCATACGGATAATTGCGCCAAAACGGTCATTGTAGGCGAAATAACTATGTATCGCCCCGCCCAAAAATCCACCAATCACAACGCCTGCGATGCAAACTTCGCCTGTATAGCGCCCACGTCTGCGGGCTGTGACACGTAAACTGGCTTCTGATACAATGCCTGCCCATATAATGCCAAGAAAAAATGACAAAATGAATACATTGCCCAATCCGACAATCACACCACCAATGGCGGTGATACCCACGCCTATGGCAAATGTCATAATTAAGTCGGTGTTATTGGCGCTAAAAAATTTATCTTCCACTTGGCGCACACATTCCCGACACCGATATCCCACAGGGGTATTCACGGCACATTGAGCGCACATATAGCGGTCACATTTGTTACACCGCAATTCTGTTTCGCGGTCTGTATGCACAGCACAATAATGAATATCATCCGGTGTAATGTCTGTCATGACTTTTTTTACCCCTCTAAATCTTTCTCTTGTTCAGAGCGTCCAATACGTGGTTCTAAACGGTCTAATAACGCCCGATAAAAATAATTGCGTCCTCGCAAACGGACAAACTGCGAGGCATTTTCGCTCACTTGCACATGAATCTTATCATCCGATTCCAAATGGCACAAAATTTGTCCATCCAGCGAGATGAGCATATTATGGTCGTTGATAGCGGTTGGATGCACTTCCACCCGCGCTCCATCTGCCAGCACAATCGGGCGTTCCATGCTGAGATGTGGTGCAGACGGCATAATGAGGATATTTTTGAGTTCTGGTGGCAATATGGGACCGCCCAATGCCAACGCATAAGCCGTTGACCCTGTGGCGGTAGCAATCACCAACGCATCGGCATGATAGGTGGTGAGCCAATCGTTATCTACATACGTTTTGAGGCGAATCATGCGCCCCACTGTACTCCCGCTAATGACCACATCGTTGAGGGCATCACTTTCTGCGATGAGTTGGTCATCCCGAAAAACTTGAGCGCGAATCATGGCGCGGGTTTCTATCCAATAATCCCCTTTCAACACGGTTTCGAGATGATTTTGCCACTGGGTATAATCGGTTATCTCGGTCAAAAAACCGAGTTGCCCCATATTAATCCCCAAAATAGGGACACCATGCTCCGCACAAACCCGTGCAGAACGCAACATCGCCCCATCACCACCGATGGCGATGACCAAATCGGCGCGCGGAATATCGTTTATCACATCTTCTGGTTTCCAAGACGTATAGCCCCACGTTTCGATTCCCCGCCCCAAAATGGCGGTTTGCAGTTGCTCCGCAATGGGGTAGGTTTGGGGGCGGAGGGGATGAGCTAATACGCCAATACAGCGTAATGGAGTTGCCATGTGCATACCTTTTTTCTCTACTCACACTTGATTTAGTTTAACACGCATCATGCACCGTGACACATTTATAGGATAGCACGATTGTTCGTAAAAGGAAAGTGAAAAGATATTAAAAGTTTTATCTGAGTATCATTTCCCAAAGGTCTTTTGCTTGCAAATATGCTTTATCAACTTTATCTAAACTATCACGTATTTTTTTACAGTGAGCGGGCGCTATTTCTGTTGTCATAAAATCTTTCCAACATTGGGGGTAATATTGTCGCATTATGAACAGAAAAAAAGAAATTGGCTGGAGGATATGTTCTGTTGCTATCCGAACCTCATTTTGATAACCAAAGTGAAGATGTGATAAAGGATGAACACCCTGTTTATATCCATTCAAATCATAGTCATATCTAACTGGAATGAAGGTATCTTTTACGGGCGAATCAGATAATGCTAATTCATAGTCCGACCTAAAAGTATCGCCTGCATCATCAATAGATAATTCATTTTCGCCGAGAAAATCTTCATATGAAGAGATATTTAGAGGGCAGTCAATAAATCTATATGATATTGAGATTGACTGCTCTTTTGCTTTTTTTATTTCCTGAAATTCAAAAGTAATTAATGAATAATCTATAAGACAAAAATTAAATATTCTTTCTTGATAACTTTTCTTCCAATTGTCATAGTATGAAAGTCGTTTGAATAGAGATGCTTTACTTTGAGAAAAATTAGGAAATTTTTCTCTCTCTTTGAGAAGATTATAATCTCTCAATAATCTTTCGATGTCATTTAGTTGTGGCTCTAAAAGGGAGTGTCTCATAAAGAAATTTACTCACGGCTCTTTGGTATAGCTCTTTGTGCCATATGTCGCTTAATTTCTTCCACACCAAATTTTTCTATAACTCTATCAATATCTTTAGCTTTTTCTTGTTTTTCTATTGCTGAACTTTCTAAATCACGTTTCATAATCTTTAGTTCTTCTTCACTTGGATAGTTAAACACTAAGTTAGGAAAATGATGTAAAGCTAAGTCAATTTCTTTTTTGCATAATTCTGCAAGTTCACCAATCCCAGTTAGGCGAATCCATCCTTTTGCGCGAGTCATGGCTGTAAATATTAAATTTCTCTCACGAACTCCAGGACTGATAAATAGTGCATCTATTCCTATGACATATACCATATATGCTTCATTTCCTTTTGCTTTGTGAACTGAGGAAAGTGTTACATATCCATCATTTTGGAAATTTTTTAAGCCTATGCCATCTTCGAGTATGTTATTTGTTTTAATATCCATCTCTTGTAACATTTCTGATATTGCTATTAGATAATTTTTAGCATTTCTATCATCAGCAACTACTACAGAAATATCTTCTGGTAGTAAACCTTCGTCAATATCTTTTTTGATGTTTTCAGAAACCCATGTTATTTCATCTATAAACTCATTAAATACCTCTGTTTTCACTATATCATTTGGTTTTTGCAAACTTGAGACTGTATTCAATGAATTTTCAACTGGGCGTTCAATAATTGTCTCAGATCCTTCTTTAAATTTGTTGTTTTGTAGGGTTGAATATTTTATTACAGAATATCCTAAGTCCTCCCAGTGATCTTTATTTTCTAACATCTGTACCATTTTTTGACCGTAAATCCCAAAGCCAAGTGCATGAGCACAAACAAGAATTTCTCTTGGATTTCTATAACATTTATACAGAACCGTATCTTCAAAGGGTATACCCGGTGCAAATTCTTTAGGATCAGGTACTTTTGTTTGAAATATTGTTTGTAGTTCATCATAAGCAAATGTTATTGAGTTATTATGAGCTAATCGAGTACATAATTCCAGAAATGAAGCGGGAAAGTCTTGAGCCTCATCAACGAAAACGTAATCATAAATAGGTTGTATATTTCGTTCTTTTAAAAGTTGTTTGCAAACATACTCAAATGGTTGAGATGATTTTTTTCTTGCTTCAGTAAATGTTAATGGTTGATACCTAAACCGTACACAGGTGTTATAATAAACGCCATCTAAAGTAGCCCCACCCCAAGCATGTGAAATATGAATATAATTCCAATCTGGATCTTTATCATCAAATTGTCGATAGAATCTTGTAATAATTCGTTGAATATGCTGATACAAACTCTTTGTCCAGAATGTGAATAATATATGAGATGTTGGTTGCCTTAGATGTAATATGGCGACTTTTAATGCTAAAATAATTGTCTTTCCCGAACCAGCTAACCCTCTTATGCGCTCAATTCCTGTTGAGGTTGACATATAAAGTATTTTTTGTTTTTCATCAAAACTTGCTATTTCACGCTCAAGCGATTGAACTATATTACCTTTTGCTTTTGGATCACTATTTGTGATTTCTCGTATTTTAGGACGAATAAGACCTTTTGAACCTTCAATTGTTGAAGTTAACTCAACAAAAACATTTTCGTTAAGAGGTTCTTCAACCTCTATTTCTTTGATAAAAGATCTCAGTTGGGTTTCGTTAACAAATATATTTGTTTCACCAATTGTGCTATCTGAACTATTTTCCATAAGCGGGGCAAATATTACTGTTTCTACATCAAAGAGTAATGCCATTTTGGATTTTTTTAGATTCGGATTTTTAATTAACTTCGCTAATATCTGACCAGTAATATTATTGATATCCCTCTCAATAGTAATCAACTCTTTATGGTCTTTAACCTCATTGCTTGTCCCAACAATAATAACACCATGATATTTTGAAACTACCATTATTTGAACAATAACAGTATTATCATCATAATCTTTATAAAGTGGAAAATTATAATAAACATTCGCTTCACTAAGATTAAGTTCTCCTTGATTACTCTCTAAAAATGATATTAACTGTAAAACAGCGAAGTCATTTTCATATTGTCTTTTTGATGTGTTAATTTGCATTGAACTACCCTTTTGTTAAGCGATGAAAAAATTATATCATATAAAGCCGAAAACTACTGATTTAACTGTGCCAAAATTGCATCTTGTGCCTCATATTGCGGGTCAAATTGGGTAGGAAGTGGGTCTAATGGGTTGGCAATATCCCATGCGATGGTACGGGCGACACCCTCATCAAACGGCACATCGTGCACAAAATCTAATTCACGCTCAATACGCTCCGATGAAACCTGCAACGACTGTGCTACATTGCTAAAGCGCATGGATTCTGGCAATTGGTCGCTAGGCAATATGATAAAGCGTCCATCCCAATTGAGGATATTTTTCACCTTATGCGCCATGCTTAGGCTATCAAAAATGCCATCTGCCACATTATATACCCGTCCACTGGCGCGGTCATCTATACAAGCGAGTGCCATCGCTTTGGCGACATTTTCTACATAGCCATAAGTAGAACGCCACTGAGCATAGGTTTCATCCATGACAATCGTTTTTCTGCCCGATTGCATCTGGTTGACAAAATTATACAACCGATGTTGCTTATCGCGCTCCCCAATCACCATTGGCAGACGTAATACTGTGCCGTTGATGTCTGGCGAATTGAGGACGAGTTGCTCACAGGGGATTTTGTCATAATTATAATAAACATGCTCTGGCTGATTTTTAAAATTTTTCCGATAGGGATATAAACTGCTCCGCAATGGCGACTCTTCTGTGATGATATTCGTCTCGATGGGCGAGTCTTCATTACCGAGTAGCCGACCAAAATCCCGATACACATCCATGCTACTGGTCATGACCACGCGCTTGACCATCCCCCGAAAGGTGTTTAGCAGTTGCTCGGTTTGGGTGGTATTGGTTATCACGTTATGCAACACTATATCGGGCGCAAATTGGGCAAAGTCGGCATGATAATCGGATAGCTGGTTCATATCGCCCAAAATGCGGGTGACACCATCGGGCAGGGGGGTATCGCTTTGTCCACGATGAAAAACACCGACTATATGCCCCATTTGATGGAGGGTGTTAACTAATGCCAATCCAATGAAGTGTGTACCACCAATGACTAAAATTCGCATGTATTTTTCCTTTTGTGGTTTATCGGATTACCCATTTGAAACTATTTGAATAACTATAAACCAGATTAGGGGTTGGCGCAAATGAGATGAATCAAAAAAGAGATGGCACAATGGCACATCTCTTTTTTGATAGGTTGTTATGGGATAGAAAATTATCCGTTGAGGGTGGTAGGTTCTACACGCACACCCGGACTCATGGTGGATGTCACCACGACACGGCGTACATAAATACCCTTCATGTTACTTGGTTGTTGTGCAAGCACCGCAGAAGCCACTGCTTGGGCATTTTCGATGAGTTTTTGCACATCAAAGCTGGCTTTTCCGAGTGGAATGTGCAGATTGCCTGTTTTGTCGTTGCGGAATTCCACACGACCTGCCTTGAGTTCATCAATGGCACGGGCTAAATCTTCTGGTTGAACCACGCTTCCCGCTTTGGGGTTTGGCATAAGCCCACGAGGACCAAGCACACGCGCGACCGCACCGACCTTCTTCATCATCGAAGGCACAGCGAGAACCGCATCAAATTCTAAAAAGCCCTCTTTTTGGATTTTTTGAATCATTTCATCATCACCAACGAGGTCTGCTCCACCAGCTTCAGCGAGGCGGGCATCTTCAGCTTCGGCAAAGACCAAGACACGCACTTTTTTACCCAAACCATGTGGGAGTAAAACGGTGCTACGGACTTGTTGGTCACTATGGCGGGGGTCAATCCCTAAGCGGAAGTGAATTTCGAGTGTTTCGTCAAATTTGGCGGTTGCCATCACTTTGACGAGTGTGACCGCTTCTGCCAATGGGTAGTTTTGGTCACGAGAGAATTTCTTCTCTGCTTCTTGATAACGTTTTCCAGATGACATACGTATCTCCTGTGGTCATCGGGCGTAATGAGCGCCCTCCCACGACTAAAAAGAACTAATCCTTAACAGTGATTCCCATTTGGCGGGCAGTACCCTCAATTTGGAGCATGGCGGCATCAATGTCGAGGGCGTTCATATCCTCGCGTTTGATGTCGGCAATTTCGCGCACTTGTTTGCGGGTAATTGAGCCAATGATTTGGGTATTGGGGGTCGCAGACCCTTTGTCGACACCTGCCGCCTTCTTAATGAGGAAAGAGGTGGGTGGGCTTTTCAAGATGAACTTGAACGAGCCATCAGTAAAAACAGTGATTTCTGCAGGGATAATTTCCCCAATGCGGTTGCTGGTGCGGGCGTTGTATTCTTTCACAAATGCCATAATATTGATGTTGTGTTGTGCCAACGCCGGACCGACGGGGGGGGCGGGATTGGCTTTGCCAGCATTGAGCTGGAGGGTGACAATCGCTTTAACTTTCTTTGCCATCTAAATCCTCTTCTGGCTATAATTGCATTAATGACTGCGGTGGGTAAATTTACCCTAAAACTGCAAGAATCGCTATAGCCAATCGCACGATTTTTGCTTATACCTTCTCAACTTCTAAGAAATCTAGCTCCACAGGGGTTTCTCTGCCAAAGAAATTGACCATGACGCGGACTTTTGACTTGTCTACATCAATATCAGAGACCTCTCCAATGAAGTCATTAAACGGACCGTCCACAATACGGACGCGCTGTCCAACCTTAAAATTGACCTTAATTTTGGGCGCTTCGTCGGACATACGCGACATAATTTGGTCAACTTCTTCTTTGCGGAGTGGGGTAGGGTCGTTGCCCATGCCCACAAATCCGGTGACACCCGGTGTATTGCGTACCACATACCACGAATCTTCATCCATTTTCATTTGGACGAGGATATACCCCGGAAAAATCCGCCGTTTGATGGTGCGCCGTTTGCCATCTTTGATTTCGATTTCTTCCTCTTCGGGGACAATCACATCAAAGATACTACCAGTCATGCCCATTGTATCAATACGTTGCTCAATGGCATAGCGAACTTTTTCTTCGTATCCAGAGTAGCAATGCACCACATACCAATATTTTTGTGCTTCAAGGTCGCCCAGAGGGGCATCATCTAAAATTGGCGGGGCATCATCATCCATTGAAATATCAACGGGTTCTGGGTCATGATTTTTTTTCGATTTTTCTTTCTTTTCTGGCATGGGTGTTGAGCCTTTATTCAATCTCTAATAGGGTGATGTATCGCGGTTTTTGAACAGACGACCTGCCGCAAAATAAAGCACACCGACACCAATGAAAAAGCCTAAGAACACGATATTATTACTAAAGCCCTGTATGAACAATTCGTTAAAGAAAAACGACATTGTACCTAGTACCACTGCCGCAAATAAGGTGACAATCAACACAATGCGGGCAAGGCGGATGAGTTCCTCGCGGGTGGGCCACACCACTTTTTCGAGTTCTTCTTTAACACCACGTAGGTAGTTACGAATCCCTCTAAAGAAGCGCACAACAAAATTGCCCCGTTCTTCGGTGGCTTCTTGGCGACTGCGCTTGCCAGGGGTAGCACGACCTTTACGCTCGGTATGACTACTACCACTTTCATCATCATCATCGAGTTCTTCTTCAAGTTCCTCGACTTCTTCTAACATTTCTTCTTCTGTAACATTACCGCGTTTGCGTGCCTCTTGTGCCATGAGAACGATGTCTCCTTCAATCACTTATTTTCATTATCAATAAACAGATATATGCCTATTGTACACTGTATAAGATAACTAAAACACCGCCAAATTGACGGTGTTTTAGGGTTTTTGCAGGGGTGGCAAGACTTGAACTCGCAACCAATAGATTTGGACTCTACTACTCTGCCAATTGAGCTACACCCCTATATCCTACAAGCATACCACAAATGGCAACGGAGCGCCATAACCTATTTTGTTTCTTTATATACCACATGACGGCGCACGAATGGGTCGTATTTCTTCAACTCCAAGCGGGCGGGGTCATTACGGCGGTTTTTGTAGGTGATATAGATATGACCGCTTTCAGAACTACGCATTTTAATAACGAGGCGATTGCCTTTTTTTGCCATGTGACCACTTACTCCTCAAAAAAACCATGTGATTTGGTAATGACAAAAGCCTATGATGGGGATTGAACCCATGACCTCTTTCTTACCAAGAAAGCGCTCTACCACTGAGCTACATAGGCAACTTGTTTGGAACTGTGGGCCAGGTAGGACTCGAACCTACGAAGCGTTACCGCAAATAATTTACAGTCATTCCCCTTTGCCGCTCGGGACACTGACCCATATAGGTTGTTAACATTTGTAACTTGGGACATTTAGCCCCCAATGAGACTCGAACTCATAACCACATTATTACAAGTAATGTACTCTGCCAATTGAGCTATGGAGGCATTTTAACAAGTTACAAAGTGTGATTCATTATGCGGAAATTATAGCATTATGTCGCCACAATTTTCAAGCCTCATATTTGCTTCCAAAATGGTGTTGGTTAGCGAGGGGAATTATAACTAGCTTCTTTTGCTTATGTCAATGCTCTATAATTGCCTCTTTTGATATAGACGAGTCCAAAAAGATCATGCTACTAACCATAAGCACAGAAGACCATGAACCTGCAACCGATTTAAGCTATTTGCTCCACAAGAATCCCGCCCGTTTTCAGACTTTTGAGTTAAGTTTTGGGCAGGCGCATGTCTTTTATCCAAAAGCCACCGATACAGAGTGTACCGCCGCCCTGCTGTTGGATATTAACCCTGTGGCGTTAGTACGGCGTGGGTCAGATAATCACTTTGCCCTGCGCCAATATGTCAATGACCGCCCATACGCCACCACATCGCTGATGAGTGTGGCGATTGCCAAAGTGTATGGCTCTGCGCTCAAAGGAAAAAGCACCGACCGCCCCGATATGGTCAATTATCCCCTGTCACTCACGATTCAATTGACCGCCTTGCCGTGTCCGCATGGCGAAGGCTTATTATACGATTTATTCATGCCATTGGGGTATGAACTGACTGTTGAACCATACCCATTAGATGAACAATTTCCGTCTTGGGGCGATGGGCATTATGTCACGCTCACTATGGCAAATACCGCGCCTCTCAAAGACATTCTGGCGCATTTATATGTCCTCATCCCTGTTTTGGACGATGAAAAACATTATTATGTGAGTCATGATGAAATTGAAAAATTATTGCGCTATGGCGAATCATGAATGTGTATTTGGGCTTTTGGCACTAGAAAGTGAGCCGATAGACCCGCGCTTGTGATAAGGATGTCCAAAATTGCTGTCAATGCTAACGCATTTATTTATATTCGCTATAATTCATGCAAAGCATCGCGGTGGCAGATTTTTATGAGATGAATTTGGTCTGAATAGTAGATTTTATCTCTCGCCCGATTTTATTCAGACCAAAATTGTGACAAGGAGATACTATCACATGGAATATGTAAAACTTGGCAATACCGGATTGGATGTATCGCGGATGTGTCTGGGCTGTATGAGTTTTGGTACTACCGAGGGCTGGTCTCATAATCAATGGGCGCTGAATGAAGAAGATAGCCGTGCCATCATCAAAAAAGGGCTTGAATTGGGCATCAATTTTTTTGATACCACCAACGTATATGCGAAGGGTAATAGCGAAGCCATTCTTGGTCGTGCGCCAAAAGATTTTGCAAATCGTGATGAAGTGGTTATCGCTACAAAGGTACGCGGAAAAATGCACGAAGGATCCAATGGATGGCGAGAGTCTATCTAAAAAAGCCATTATGAGTGAAATTGATAAGAGCCTCACCAGACTGGGTACAGATTATGTGTGCCACATCGAATAGTCGGTCATAATTAGGTTATGTTGATATTTTGCAAAAGGGTGTAAAGTATTTTTAATCTGTGGCGGACTAATACAAATCGTGTATATCCGCCACCTGTTGACACTTATAATAATGCGATAAGAAATGCTAATGCAGGCGCGATTGTAACTGCATCTGCACCCAAACCGAGCATATTACCTAATGCAATCCCGATTTTTTTAATGCGACTTGGCTTTTCTTGCTCATTTGAGACGCGTAATGCTTCAATTGCTAGGCGTAATTCTTCATGCGAATCAAGTAGGCTTTGATCTAATATACGGGTTAAATCATCAGCAATTTGGTGAACTGTCATTGTTTGATTGACATCTCCACCAGCATATCCCACCCCTTGCACATACCCTGTTGTGCTATTGATGATAATATTGCCTACTGCGTTCATTGTGAGGAAATATTCAGAGACTTCAAAATCAGTGGCTACCGCATTACGAAGCTCTTGGAGAAGGAGTAACTCTAAATAAACAATTGATTTTCCATTAAATTGACGATGAAAATCAATAATACCGTATTTATTTAATTCAAGTAAAGCAGGATATATACTTTGAAAATCAATATTTATGCCGTAATTAGTACCGACTATAAAACCAATATTATCACCTCCTATTGTAGAACGTTGTTTTATTTTCTCTTCATCCCATGCCTGAACCAATTGCCTTGCTAATTCTTTTGCATTATCTGTAAGTGGATATTTCAATGTAAATCTCCCTAAAACATAAAACAATATATTTGTTCTATCATAGCATTATTGGTTTTTCATCAGAATGCTAACGCATTTATTTATATTCGCTATAATTCATGCAAAGCATAGATAAAGGTGAATCATGATGGTTCAGCTATATATTGAAATCACAGAAAATCAGCTTAATCACTTACAAAAATTAGCACATGAATATGGGTATGATTCAGTAAAAGCCTATATGATGAGGGTGGTAGAAGAATTAGAACCTGAGCCGACCAGAGAGGAAATCTTAGACGATATTTGTGAATCTCTGCTGGCAATTAAATGTGGTGAGCCGATGATGACAATTGAAGAAATGTGGGCAGAAGTAGAAAAAGATGATGATGAATAAACAATTTTTTGTGTATGGGATACTCGTGATGCTCTTCGTGGGATGCACAGGGCGCGGACAAACCCCTGCCGATTTGCCCACGCGGATTCCGTCTGTGGATGCGCTTGCCACTGCCGATATGCAAACACGCAATGCGCCCCCTGTGCCATTTAACAACGGGGTGACCTTTCCGATGATAGACGACAACCTGCCACTGCTCCCTAATTGGCGCTATGATGCCACATTGCGGTTTGTGGGAGTGTTCTCTAACACCTCGCGCTCTGTGGAATTTGAGGCGGGGCTACAGGTGTTTTTTAACCAATTGGGCAACCAACGGCGCACCGTTATATCGGGTGTTGGGGAATTATTTGGTGAGTCTGATGGCGCGGTGCTAGAAGGGGTGCGGTTGGGTCAACGGACATTTATCGTGCGCCAAAATACCTGCCAGACCGATACCCAAGACCCGCTTGCGCCAGTGGTTGCCGATTTGCGGGCGGGTGAATTGCTCGGTGGGGTCACGTTTGCCACACCAGGGGCATCCAAAGGGGTGTTGAATGGCGAAGAAGTATGGCGATTCGACATCACCGCCGACCAGCTCATATTGCCACAGGTGCAATTTGGCGAATTGGGTCGCATTATCGCTATGACAGGCGAATTGTGGGTCGCCCCCAATCGCAATGCGGTAATTCGGTATTATATCAATTTAGATGTGGAAAATGTGGTTATCACCCTATTCGACTCGACATTGCCCCTCACGGGTCAGTTATTTTTGCGCTATGACCTGAATGGCATTGGCGAAAATCCAAATATCACCACACCCACAGGGTGCTAGGGGATTTTTTGATTTTGGGAATGATTGTGCTAGGGCAGACAGAGAGGCTAGTCGCCAAAAATCTGCCCCTTATGAGGTTATATCATAAATTTCTTCAGTTGTTGGCTAAATGATGCGGTGTCTATCGGCTTAGAGAAATACCCCACAAAGCCACTTTTGAGGGCTTCTTCGCGGGTTCTGGATGAATGATATGCCGTCATCGCCACACAGGGCAAATCTGCTGTATCGGGGTTATTGCGAATAGTCGTGAGCAGTTGCCACCCGTCTATATCGGGCATAGACAGGTCTATAATCGCCACCCGATAGGCGCTGTGTTGTTCAGAGAGAAATTTTAGGGCTTCGGTGGCATTGCTCGCCACATCCACAGGCATAGCAAGGCTCTGCATGACCACATGCGAGACCACCATTTGACCATCTGGGTCATCTTCTACGATTAAAATACGACTGGCTTCTAACATGGTGTCTGTCCTTCTGTATGGGATGACGAAATTGTCATCCCTAATAGTGTGTGCTTATAACTCGACATTGGGAAATTGACCCTCAAATTGAGGAATATCAATCAGTAGCCTGACCAATTGTGCCATAAAGGTGTTTGGTGTGAGGGGTTTTATCAGATAATTCTGAAAACCCGCCGCAATCGCTTTTTCTCTGTCTCCGCGCATGGCATGGGCAGTTAGGGCGATGACGGGGATATTTTTGAGCGCCACATCTTCTTGAACTTTGGCGATAAATGTCCAGCCATCCATTTGTGGCATCGAAATATCGGATATGATGAAGCGCGGGCGAATCGTTTTTAAGACGGCTAATCCATCTTCACCATTGATAGCCGTATGCACAGTTGCCCCATAAAAACTGAGGATATAGCGTGCCACTTCTAGGCTATCGTCCTCATCATCAATCACCATAATTTCCCAACCAGTCAGCAAGTCATGTGGAATATGCGTCATAATGTTAGCACCCCCGTTATCGCTTGTGTTTCGATGGATTTAATTGGCAGGGTGACTGTGAAGGTGCTTCCTTCACCCAATTCGCTTTCGAGGCGCACCGTTCCACCCATCAACCGCACTAATTTTTGCACGATGGCGAGTCCTAGCCCTGTGCCACCATAACGGCGGGTAGATGAGCCGTCCACTTGCCGAAATTCATCAAAAATATAATCATGGGCATGGGATGGAACACCAATCCCTGTGTCGCTAACGATGATTTGCCAGTTATCGCCCTCGCGTTTGAGGTCGAGCATCACCCGTCCCTGCTCGGTAAATTTGAAGGCGTTGCTCAGGAGATTTTGCCCGATTTTGCTGAGGGCATCGTCATCACCCAATAGGCGAGCTGGTAGGGCAGGGTCTACATTGATAATAAACAGCAGGTCTTTTTGTTCTGCCAATACCCCTAATTGTCTGCGCCATTTGTCTGCCAAATCACTCGGTGAAAAGGGCACATCCACCAAATCCATCCGCCCCGATTCGATGCGTGAAATATCTAAAAAGTCGTTTACTAAATCTATCAGGCGCTTGCTATTGGTCGAAATACGCTCCACCATGCCCTTTGCCTTCATATCCAAATCAACGCCCATGCCCCCCAACATAATTCCCGTAAAACCCTCAATGGCGTTGAGCGGGGTGCGGAGTTCATGGCTCATGGTAGACAAAAATTCAGACTTGAGTCGGTTATTCTCTTGGGCAAGTTCTTTGCCTATAATCGCCTCATCGCGTGCGGTGAGCAATTCTTCTGTGTTTTTATGGAGTGTTGTGGTCATGATATTAAACGCATTGGTCAACACACCGATTTCGTCCATGCGCCGAATAGGGACTTGCACATTCAAATTGCCTGCGGTGACTTGTGTGGCGGCGACTTGTAATTTTTCGATGCGCGAAAAAACGAGCCGTTGCAAGAAATTGATGGTGAATAAAATGGCGGTGATGAATAGCAAAATGAGACCGCCACCTAAGAAGATGAGCGCGTTACCACTGGTCGCATAGGCTTCTTCTTGCTCTACCTCTGTAAACACATACCAATTTGTTCCCGCAATTTGTAGGCTAGAGCCAATGACCTCTTGCCCCAAAAAGTTGAAATAGGCGCTAAAATTGACCCCAGACTGGTTTAATGCGTCCGCTAATTCTTGTCGCCCGCCAATGCTGGTGTTGCGCTCAACAATACTAAAATCGCTATGCGCCAAAATTTGACCGTCACTATCTGCCAAATACGCATTACCTGTCGTACCAAAACGAATCCCCCGCACGACTTCATTGAGAATTTCCATATTGAGCCGAATGGCAATTGCCCCATTTGCCCGATTCAATGGACGGGAAATGATGATATAGGGGGTATTTTGGGACGAAAATTGCAGATTCCCCAAATAACGATTACCAGCTTTGGCGCTCAGAAACCAATTAGATTGTTGGATGGTAAATAAATTACTCAGTACAGGGGCATCGGTAGATGAAATAGCGAGAATATTGGCATCGGAATCGAGGACAATCACTTCTTGGATGGTGGGATATTTGCTGGCGATATTATTCACGATGGATGCAAATTGTTCGCTATCATCCAACTCATTGATGATATCCAAAAATAATGCCGATTGCTCCAGATTATCGCTCACCAAGCGGGCGGCGGTTTGGGCAAAATCGCTCTGACGGCTTTGCCAAAGGGTTTGTTCGGCGTTGAAGATGAACAAATATACGCCTAAACTGATAACAAGCAATATAACCAAAAACCCAATGGCTTGTACTAATGTCACCACACGGCGCAGACTAATGGTTGTCTTTGGTAGGGCAGAAGTTACTTGGGTCATGGATTTGTTCCTTCCACAAAACTTTGCCAAATTTCAGTATAGCGAGTTTCGACTGCCACAGGGAGCGCCAACAATAACGAGGCTTTTTGTAATACATCGTTTGGCGGAAATATGAGCGAGTCGTTTCGCAATTCGTCCGATACCAATTCTGCCACACCTTCATTGGGGCTGGAATAATAATTATATTCTAGGATAGTCGCGGCATTTTCTGGTTGCAACAAAAAGTTCACAAAAACATGGGCAGTATAGCTATTGGGGCTGTTTTTGGGGATGATAAAATTATCGCCCCACAGCAATGTGCCTTCTTCTGGCAAAATATAGTCAAAGGTAAATCCTTCGGCTTGGGCGGCAAAAATATCGCCCACATACCCCATCGCCACAGCACCATCGCCCGTGGTGAGCCATGTCACCATATCGGCACTTGCACCCACAAAGGCTACTACCGATGGGCGTAATGCCATCAACTGGCTACGGGCTTGTGCCAATTGACCAACATCTTCTGTATTTGGGGAATACCCGAGTGCCTTGAGTGCGATACCGACTGTCGTGCGTTTCCCGTTCCATATTACCAATTTGCCAATAAACTCTTCATTCCACAAATCTTCCCACCGGGTGATGGGGGTGGTCACTTTTTCTGGATTTACCACAATACCAAATGTCCCCCAATTATAGGGGACAGAATACTGATTTTGCGGGTCATAGGCAAGGTCGCGGAAATTTGGTGAAATATTGCGGAAATCGGTTAATAGCGTATAATCGAGGGGCATTAGACGGTCTTCTGCGATGGCAACTGCTACATATTCGTTGTTGAGGACGACAACATCATAAATTTCGCTATTTCGCAAATTGGCAATGGCTTCATCTTGTGACTCATAGGTAATCAGTTCGATTTGTATCCCTGTTTCTTCGGTAAATTTATCAAAAATTGCTTGTGGCATATCGTCTTGCCAATTATGCAAGCGGATAGAAGTGGCAAGTGTGTTTGGGGCTGCCGCTTCTGGCTCTGGCGTGTTGGGGGTGCAGGCAATGAGGAGGCAGACCCCCATAGTTAAGATAAAAAACAGAAAAATATGGCGTTTGGGGAAAGGTATCATTAGATTATCTCACTTTTTCATATTAAATGTGCAAGCATGGGAAGATATGCAACATATGAGTTTGGTAAGATTTTAGCAGATATTTGGTATAGATTGCCACATATCTTTTGGGCAGTTTTATAAATGCCCCACGAGGTGCTAATCATCGGCTTCTAAGGCATTGGCAAGGCGCTCATGTAAATCTGGGACATCTAACAGGAGTTTTAATAAATTTTGGATGAATGTTCTTGGTGTGAGGGGTTTGGTGATGTAATTATGAAAACCCGCGGCGATGGCACGCTCACGGTCTTTGAACCCTAATGGAGAACCGAAAACAAATTCATAGGATTATGTCAATAACGCATCATTAAACGTGTTTTCACCCCACCCCCAACCCCCTCCCCAAAAAATTGGAGCGGGGGCTAAA
>DAOTUO010000051.1:0-4979 GCA_034436595.1 Anaerolineae bacterium
TTGGCATGCTGTAGGGGCTTGCCATGGCAAGCCCCTACGCCATACCCGTTTTTGTGATGAAAATAGGCAAAACAACCCCGTTCACGGGGTTTCAGAAGCACAGATGAGTGGTTCACCGCCCAGCGGCAGGCAAAATACACGCTATTTTTATCATATTTTGCTTTTTTAACTACGGACAAGCCTTGTATGCCGTCCCTACGCCCCACTGCGTGGAGAAAGGGGAAGAAAACCGTTTCTAATGGAACAACTATTTTGAATTCAAATGATTTTCAAATTTCAATGGATAAGCATTTTCAAGTCGATTATCAGCTTAAATCACCCCTATCCCCCCCAGCCCTTGCGGACGGCATGTAAGGCTTGTCTGTAGTTGTTTTGATGATTTTGCGTAGATTTGGCAGGCGGTGAACCACCTGCCTGCGCCACCAAAACCCCATAAATGGGGTTGACCTACCGATTTTTAGGGTCAGCTTGGCATGCTGTAGGGGCTTGCCATGGCAAGCCCCTACGCCATACCCGTTTTTGTGATGAAAATAGGCAAAACAACCCCGTTCACGGGGTTTCAGAAGCACAGATGAGTGGTTCGCCGCCCAGCGGCTGGCAAAATACACGCTATTTTTATCATATTTTGCCTTTTTAACTACGGACAAGCCGCCTTACATCGCGTCCTTTTCCCCTCGCCAAACTGGAGAGGGGATTTAGGAGTGAGGTTAAACAGTAAAAATATCTTTTTTGATAGATAAGATAAATGGGAAAGCACTGTTTTGCTCATAATCTATTTGATGCGATTGCCTGACCACCCCACCTTGTAGCGAAATTGTGCGCTGGCTGATTTTGGGTACATCACTATCATTATCATCGGTGCAAATTGAGGCATTTAGCGCGATTTTCCCCATGAATGCCCGCCCTACCCAAGAACAGAATGAACGTGATTTTTTGGTGGATGTCACAGAATAGCAAGGTTATCAATAGCCCGTGGATAACACACTCACGGGCTATTTCATATAACGATAGGGGGATTTAGGGGATAATCAACACTTGCCCCACATAAATGAGATCGCGGTTGACGATATGATTACGTGTTGCTATCGCATCTAATGTCACACCGCATCGGCGTGAAATGCGGAAAAGTGTATCGCCACGCCGTACTCTATACGTTGACCCACTGGCGCAGATTTGTGGGGCGGGGTTGGTAATGGGGTATTGCGGGGATGGTTGCCAAATCGGGTTTATGGGTGGCACAGCAACTGGCACAGGTGGGGCGATATAAATTGGCATGACGCAACTGAATAATTTGGTATATTCGCCAGACCCCGTTGCAAAATACGGTCCGCCAACCCATTGCACACGGAAATTCCCCACAAGGTCATAGCTGAGGATAACTTGTCCCAATGGGGTTTGTGCCGATATTTGCCCCGCCCCGCGTGCAAATAGGGTGCTATATTGAAACACGGTCAATGAGATACCTGTTTCGTCTGGTGCAACGCCATAAATTTCGACATTATTGGTGTTGCAATACCCAAAAACACGGTCGCCATTGCCATATCCCGATTGAGCAGATACTGGCAACCCGATGGCAAAAATCAGGATAAAAAAGAGATATTTGAGCTTTTTCATGAGGTGAATCCTCGCAATAAACTGTCTTTATATTGATATTACAACGTTTTAACATGAGCGGGGGGATATTTGCCACTGTTATGACCGATTTATAACGATGTTCGTAGGCGAACTAAACAATGGGGGCGTTTACCTTAAAAAAAGAATCAAAAAAGCGACCTGCATGGTCGCTTTTTTGGGGTTTGGGCAATATAGGACTCGAACCTATGACCTTCTCGACGTCAACGAGACGCTCTGCCAATTGAGCTAATTGCCCATCTATCCTTTATTATAGCCAAAATAGACAATTTGACAAGTGGATAATTGGACATCTTAGAGGCAAAATCACGCTTTTAGGAACGCATCGAACAGCGATTGACGGCGTTGTTTGCCAAAATTGACCAAGCCATAGCCATCGTCCATGCCATCGCCATACCCATACCACACGGCACACGCTACTTTGCCAGAGAGCTGTGTCTTAATCTGGTTATAGAATGCGCCCACATATTGGCTGACCCCACTCTCTAGCCCGTCATTGCCTTGCTGACCCAAAACACCCCATTCGGTAATCCAAACGGGTTTGGTGGGTAGGGCTTGGCGGATGTGATTGACTGCCGATGCCAAATCGCCATGCACCGTGAAGGGGTTGCCTGCGGGTCCGTTGCCATAGGCATGAAAACCGATTCCATCGGGGCGGATGTTGCTGGGCATGTTGCGGAAAGCGGTATTGATATATTCTAGCCCCTTACCTGCGCCTGTCACCAACCCGCCTGTGATGATGAGTGTTTTGCTATCCACCGAGCGAATGGTCTTGATGGTCTCTGAAAGCAGATAGCCATAGATTTCTGGCTTTACGGGTATCGCAGAGCGAATATGCTGTGGCAGGGTATCTTGCTCATTCCAAATTTGATACGCATGGATAAGATTTTTATCTTTGAATATTTGCGCGGTTTGTTTGACAATATTCAAAAAATTCGGGGTGAAGAATGTTCTCCAACGATCATCATTGAGGCTTTCCCATGTAAAACCACCGCCTTCACCATAGGTCTGATGCCCCAAAATCATGATGACCTTAAGCCCCGCCCGTTGGCACGCTTGCAGATAGGGCAGATAACGATTATAGGTGAAATTGACATCCTGATTGCCAAATGCGCGTTGTTCATCATGCGATGGAAAATTGGGATTGCGCGATACGTTAAATTTGAGCCGTACCCATCCCATACCCGCTAAAACGGCGGGGTCTGGATTGCCTGCGGGGTTATCTAAATCTAAATTTATCCCCGTGAGTTTTGTACCTCGTAGGATTGGGTCTAAGACAACAGCACTACCGCCTGTGTTTTCATCCAAACTGACTGCCCGCAAAAATTCTGCCGCACAATAGGCTTCATCAACACCTGCCCGCCGAATTTTTATCCATTGATTGAGAACACCGACCTTTGCCAAAATACGCCCATGCGGTTCTTGGGTCTCTACGAGGTCGCTGGTAGTGAGTGTCGCCAAAATTTTGACATCATCGGTGGCGGCGGGTTTGGCACGCACGCGCAAACTGCCTGTGGGACGCAGGCGCATATTTGCCCAATACACAAACAAAGTTGGGTCTACCACATTGGGCAGTTTGAATTCTGATAACCCCCCCGCCGATGATTGCACGACCAATTTCACCGCATCATCCGTTGCTTTGCCGATGACTGCCCCCACTTTGATGGGGGTATTGGCGGTCACTTTAATGTCTTTGAGACCCCCATAGGTGGTGGTATAGGTGATACCCTCTATGGTGGTTGCAATCTGTATATACGCCCCATAATTGAGCGAGTCGTTAGTTGATACCACTTTGACCACGGTGCCTGTTGATGCACACAAAATTTCTTCACCGTCTTCGGTGTTTATATCTATTCCTTCGTAGGTATCGGGATTGCCATCGGTGGATGTCGAAAAACGGCGGGTGATGCGTGCAGGGCGATATTTGGTGGGGTAGGTGAGGATAAAGCGTTCAAATAGGTGTTGTGGGGTGTTTGATTTTTCGCCATAGCGGTCTTTGGCATCAATCCGCTTTGTGAGTTCTGCTTGCAATTGGGCAGGTGTGCTGGCAGTAATTACATCCACGCGCACCACCAATGGATAGGCACGGCGAATATGGTCAAGAGGGGCATCATTAAACCACATTTTGGGGACTGCTACTGCTGTGATGGTATGATACCGATTGAGGTCATTGCCTGCGGGGGAGCGAATGACAGCCGTCTTTTCAAAGGCTTGAGCATAGGCTTTCGTGACATTTAGCCACGCATCAAAATTATCATCTGGCAACACGATTGCATGGGACATAGGGTGTGCGACATCCTTTTCTAATGTATTTTTAACCGATTATCTCTTTATGATAGCCCCATTTGGGTGTTTGTGGCAACAAACTGATGGCAACCCCGCCGAGTGCCACATGATTGTCCTACGCGGTGTTGATATGGGGGCATAAACCTATCACAATATGCCTCATGCACATTTTTTGACACATAGGGGCATGATGATGAGAAAATTGAGTTTGTTATTGATAGTATTAGGGATATTTATTCAGGTTCAGGCACAAACAGAGGATTTAGGAGCGATTATCACACTTGATTGGAATAACACTGATTCGCGTCTAGCTCTTGGGTATGAGGGTGACGATATTATTATCTTAAATTTGGAGACAAATATTGAAATACACTAGCAACCTGACACCAAACAGAAGTTCGGTCTGAATAAAATGGTAAAAGGCTATCGCAAGGCAAAGCGTTGTTCAAGCCAGTCCCACCCTAAGCGAAAGATACTTAAATCTCGACGATCAGGGCGGTCAACTTCGGTGTTGAAACCCATTGTTAATACATGCTCGCCCAATGTCACCAGCCAGAAATACAAAATGCACACCGCCAGCGTTAAGCGCGATAATCGGTCGGAGGTACGTAAACGGCTCATCTCCAAATCAAAACTATGTCCCTTCATATCACCAAATATCTCCTCAATCCACATGCGCCGTTTGTATAAACGCACGGTCGTTTGCTCGCAGGCTTGGTTAGTCGCCAAATACCAAGCCTATTTTTCGCCTTTTTGCCAATAAATCACCAAATTTGTCCTATAGGGATAGATTCAGTGAGCAAAACATCTCCAAGCCACAACGGTTGCCCCTGTTTAACCGCTAAACTATCCAACCGTTGCCAGGCTTGACTACGCTGGCGCACCATCAGCGTAGTGCATTTTTGGCGTAAGGCATAATGTACCAACCCCACATATCCAGTTCTTCCATCAAGGTAGGGCGGTTAAACTCACCATCCCCAACTAATGGAGAACCGAAAACAAATTCATAGGATTATGTCAATAACGCATCATTAAACGTGTTTTCACCCCACCCCCAACCC
>DAOTUO010000052.1:0-2000 GCA_034436595.1 Anaerolineae bacterium
GTCAGTGTGGATTTTGCACCTATCGGTCACTCTGTGGGCGTGGTGAAGCGGCGCAGGGCTTGGATGAGTCGGAATTGGTGCTGGATATTGACGACAATTTTGATGTGGATTGGTAACGCCTAGAAGTAGATTTGTCTGCGGAAAGATTGCAACAATAGTGTGGCGCGGTCTGGTTGCTCGGTGAAAAATTCGCTGGTCAAGTTGCTCAATACATCGGTATAACTCGCTTTATCCATGCCTTGTGGGACGCTGTCGGATAATTTGTTGAATCCTATAGACCATCCCGTAAATGACCGTTCTGTGATGGGGTGGGTATCTATAGCGGTGACGGCGACATGACGCGGGTCTTGGCGGATTTTGTCATATAGGGCGACAACCACGCTGGTTTCGCCTTCCAGTGCTTGGATGAAGAAGCCTTCCCGATAGAGCAACATACCACTCACATCAAGTTTTTTGTTATTCTCTTGGGCAGTTTCCAGAATTTGCTTGAGGTCGTCATCCGTCATCGGATGGGTGGCATGGCTAACATATACCAGTGATATAAGTCCCATAATTTTTTATCTCTAAATAGATTGTGTGAAGTGATTTTCACTTATTATACCCCAAAAATTTATGTTTTTTTGGAAAATCTATGAATTTTTTATTAATTTAGCGTCAGTGGTGGTTAAGAATATGTGCATTTTATCCCCACCCCCCCAAAAATGACTGAGGGGCTAAAATCCGCCATAATTATGGTTTTCACCCTATGCAATGGGGACAGGGGGCTGACCAGCGAAGCGTATGTCAGCCCCCTGATTAAAAAATAGCTTACACTATTTCATGGATTGGTTGCGCCTCACTCGTAGGACTTCCTCATACACATCCACCAGACGGTGGGCGACTTCGTGCGGACTATGGTTGTCGGCTATCAACTGTGCCGATTTTTCGCCCATATCGCGCAGGCAGTGACGGTCTGATAGCGCCTCAACCAACCCATCCGCCAATGCCGATGAATTTTCGGTGGGGATAATCCAGCCGTTGCCGTTTAGGGTTTCGCCCATGCCACCCACATCGGTCACAATCACCGCCCGTCCATAGCCCATTGCGGTGATGAGGGCGGCACTTTGGGTAATTTCACGATAGGGATGCACAATCACATCCGCCGCCAGATGATATTTCCAAATATCGTGTGTGGGGATAAATCCTTCATACAAATGGACATTCGGCATCGCAGAGATAGCGTCTAATGCGGGCAATTTACCCCGTTGGGTGGTGTCGTATTTGCCCGCGATGACCAGATGAATATCGGGATTTTTGGCGCGTGCTTGCACAAATGCCTCTAGCAACACATCCAACCCCTTATAGTGTTTGATTGCCCCAAAAAATAGGGCGATAGGCGCATCTGTGGGCAACCCCAACGCTTCCCGCGCCGATTGTTGATTGGCAGACGGCGGTAGGGGCGGATTTGGGAAGGCTATCATGGGGATGAGGTGCAATTTTTTGTGGGGTATACTCGGATACACGTCCTGAAATGCCGTGATATTCGATTGGGTATGCAAAATAAGCGCGTCCATGTGCTGATAGACCGCCAACAGGTCGGCTTGCATGGCAGGGCTGGCAAACATCGGTGCGATGTCGTGGACAGTATGAACGAGGGGAATTTTTTGTGCGATAAAGCGTTTCCAGAGGCGTAAATCGAGTTTGGGCAATCTGCTCCATTGGATATGAATCACATCGGGGCGATGCCGTGTGGCGAGTCGTAACACGCCCAAATGTCCCAACGGATAACTGATAGCACGCACTCCCCGTCGCAGGCGCGGACGCTTGTGCAGGACATCCCAATGTATCCCCCGAAAATAGCGGTTATCGGTGATAAAGCCTGTGGGGATGGGCAAATTGGGGTCGTGGATATAGCGCGTGGAAATAAAGCGCACATCGTGACCCGCTTGGGCGAGTGCGTCGCATACCGCGAGGTCATAATAGGGTGTGAGATTGGCGGGGTCGAGTTGCCAGATGTGCAT
>DAOTUO010000053.1:0-12480 GCA_034436595.1 Anaerolineae bacterium
CCAGAAATGGTGGTGGGATACGATACCCGCTTCCTATCCGATAGATTTGCGATGGAAACGGCACGGGTTTTGGCGGCGAATAACATCATTGTGTGGCTCACCCGTACCGATAGCCCCACACCCGCTATTTCGTATAATGTGAAAGAAAAAAAGGCGGTGGCGGGTGTAATCATCACTGCCAGCCACAACCCCCCGCGTTATAACGGCTTTAAGGTAAAATCGGCGTATGGTGGGTCTGCCACTGCCGAAGAATGTAGCAAAATTGAGGCAGAATTGGCACTTATTCAACAAGCGGGGAATGTGGTCAATGAAATGCCTTATGATGAGGCACTCGCACAAGAAAAAATCCGCCGATTTGACCCCTCATGGGTATACTATCAACATCTCACCGATTTGGTGGATGTGGATAAAATCTCTGAAGGCGAATTAAATATCGTTGCCGATGCCATGTGGGGTGCGGGACGCGGGGCTTTTACCAGCATTTTATCGCGCACACGCTGTCATGTCACAGGGATTCGGGATGTGCTAAATCCGGGTTTTGGTGGGATTCATCCAGAGCCGATGATGCAATATCTCAATGAATTGGTCGCCAATGTCCAACGCCTACAAGCCCATGTCGGTTTGGCAACCGATGGCGATGCCGATAGAATTGGCGCGATTGATGCACAAGGCAATTTTATTGACCCACATCACATTTTTGCGCTCACACTTCGTCATTTGGTGGAAAATAAGGGTCTGCGCGGGGATGTGGTCAAGACAGTTTCGACCACGTTGATGATTGATGCCCTGTGCAAAAAATATGACCTCAAATTGCACGAAACGCCTGTTGGATTTAACCACATTGCTGATTTGATGATGAACAATGATGTGTTGATGGGTGGTGAGGAAAGCGGTGGGATTAGTGTGCGCGGTCATATCCCAGAAGGAGATGGAATCCTCATGGGACTCATGCTACTCGAAGTGATGGCAACCGCCAAAGCACCCTTGCACGAAATTGTCGCGGATTTACAAAAGAATTTTGGTCCCGCTCACTATGCGCGGATAGATACCCGCCTGAGCAAAGCCATCCCCAAAAAACAGATGGTGAATTTGCTCACAGACAACGCTCCGCCCACACTAGCAGGGGAGGGTGTCGCCCGTGTAGATACGTTGGACGGGGTAAAATTTTATTTGGCAGATGGCAGTTGGTTGTTGGTGCGCCCCAGTGGGACAGAACCTGTTTTGCGGATTTATGCCGAAGCGCATACATCGGATATGGTGAAGGCGCTATTAGAAGAAGGTACAAGCATGGGCAATTTGGTGATGACTGTCTAAAAATAGATGTTGGTGTGCCAATTTTGTGGGATAGATTGGCATGATGTAGGGGCTTGCTATGGCAAGCCCTCAGCGCAGTATGTTATGTGCGTTTGGTTAGGCGATTGAGCAAATCAAACCAAAATGGTGCGCCTTGCGCCGCCGCGATGGTCGCCGCCAATATCCCCACAATTTTTTGAATCACAAATCCAAACCATGAGCCGTTAATCTGGGTTAAATTCCACAAATTACGTGGATTGGAGCGCGGGTCTTGTAACCCCAATTCCAGACTTTTTTGGATGAGACTGGGTGTGACCACTTGCCATTCCCAACCGAGTGGCAGTTGCATGTCTAGTAGCACTTGCACTGTCTCTTGTGCCTCTTGTTGGGCTTGTATAACGGCAGAGAGGGTATCTTGGGATAAATAAGATTCGTTGGCGGGTAATACCACCGTCTCGCCCGTGTTGGGGTCTATAATCGTCACCTCAAGCGGTTGTGATGACTCATCCGTTGTATCGGTGTTTGGCGCTGTTGTTTCGGGTGTAGTAGGAACGACAAATGGTGTTTGGTCAAAGGTGGTGGCTTGTTGCACAATTTGGGCGCGTAGACCCGGGTCTTCCCATAGGGTGCGTCCCAATTGCAGGGCATCTACATTGAGCAAAAAACATAAAATCCCCGCTACCATAATCGAAATCCATTGCATCCGTTCTTTATAGCCTTGTGATACGCGATTCATGCCGTCATCGAACCATGTTTCCAATTTTTGACGGGCAGTGCCGACATCTTTGGCTGTGACCACGACCGATTCTAGCGCCGCCCGAAAACGCGGGTCTTTGACACGCCGAATCCCGTTCATGAGGGGAATAAGTTGCTCGCTATTAAACCTCAATTGCCCGATATTGGCTTCTACCTCACGGATGCCGTCATAGAGTGAATTGCGTTCTTCTGGCGAAATATCCTGCATCATATAAACCGTCATAGACAATTTTCGTAGGGAATCTTCTGTAAATTCTTCACGCAGGCTTTGGAGCATCTCGCGTAAGCGTGATTTTTCTGATGATGATGCGAGGCTGTTGATGGCATTTTGCAGGGGGGTAAACATGACATTATCGGAATCGAGTATGAGAATATTGAGGAGTGCCTCCACAAAGGTGGTGGGGGTGATGTATGTGACCCGTTGTGCTTCTTTATCTTTAATCGTCTTAATCATCTCGTTGGGCATTTGGGCGCTTGGCGGAACAGAAATGTCTACCATCTTGATAATGGGATGTGCCAATAATTTGGCTTGAATCTGATTATCGGTAATGAGCGTCTGAATCCCTTGTTTAAGGTCTTTTCCACGCAGATTGAACAGATTAGAAATAAGCGAATTAATTTGCGTGACCAAAATGGCAAGTAAGGAAAATATAAAAATCATCCCTATAGCAACTTCTAAAATCGAATTGCCTATCATAAAAGATATCCTTCGATATAAACCGAAAATGAACACTACTATTTTAACCGCAATTGGTGATGTGTGCAAATAAATATTAATAAACCCCGCGTTAGACCATCGCTCAAAAAGATGGTCTCTATGGATATATACGATTCTGCTATAATTGAAATTGCAACACATTTATCCCCTTTATACACATTGTTCAGGAGTTTTCTCCAATATGTTCAAGAATTTAGACCTCGCAGAGGCGAATTTTCGTCATCTTGTCTTAGATATTGCGTGGTTTGGTCTCGCTTTGTCCGCGACATCTCGTTTTGCATCGGCTTATGCTATTCGGGTGGACGCAACCGCTACCGAAGTTAATTTATTGGTAGCATTACCGGGCATTGTCATGCTACTGTCTACATTATTTACAGGGTGGTGGCGGCGCAAATTTATCAATGCTGTGCCTGCCCAATTTTACCCGGGATTGTTCTTTCGGTTTATCTACCTATTGCCTGCTTTTACCCCGCTTTTTCCTGTGCGCTACCAACCCGCATGGCTCATTTTTTCTGCCACCGCGCCCGCATTGGCACAAGGTGTTGCTGGGGCAATCTTTATGGAATTATTGCGCGATTCTGTGCCTGTAGAGCGTGTCGCCACGCTATTTAGTCGGCGGGCGATGGCGGTCAATTTTATGCTCATGATAGGTTCTGTGTTTTTTGGGGTCGTCTTGGAAGGGCTTCCTTTCCCACTTAATTATCAGGTCATGTTCTTATTTGCCTTTATTCTGTCATTGGTCAGTTTTTGGCATGTGAATATGGTCAAGATGACCGATGATGTCCCGCGCCCCGTTGAGCAAAATACACCCGTTATTTCTCAATGGACGGTGTGGAAGATGCCCAATTTCATTTGGGTGGCATTGGTCACGCTGTTTGGGCATATTTCTTATGTGATTATCGCAGGGGTGATTCCGTTGCGCTTGATGAATGAGCTAAACGCGGGTGAGGGGTATATTGCCCTATTTGGACTCGTAGAATTGAGCGTGGCGGCGCTCTCTGCTTATTTTGCCGATAGGCTGATGCTTCGTTGGGGAGCGCAACGGGTGACGGCGTATGCGCTTTTCGTCACATCATTGGCGGCGTTGGTTTTGGCAGTTACCAGTCGGTTAGATGTCGCGCTTCTCTCGGCGATATTTTCTGGCGCAGGTTGGGTACTCGCCAGCACATCCATGTATATTTTGTTGATAGAACGCACCCCAAAAGAATATTCTACCGCCACATCCACAGGTTATCAGCAAGTGGTGGGGGTTGGTATTTTCTTGGGTCCGTTATTGGGGTCGGTGTTGGTGGCGATGAGTTTGTCGTTGGTGGAAATTTTATACGTCACGGTTGCCCTGCGGATTTTGGCGGCGGTCTTTGCTTATATGAATCTTGTGCCAAATCAGCGCCCAAAATGGAGTCGTCGTCGTGTACGCCGTCCTATAGCGGGAAATGTGGCATTGCAATGAAAATTTATGGGGATGCGTTCTGGCATCCCCATTTAATTTTTTTTCTTGGGCATATTTGGTGATGCTTTGAGGGTCTTTTCGACTTCGACCAGCAAAAATTCGCTATTGCGATAATCCCCGCGCAACATTACATAGGCAAATGCCCCCGCCAATAACCCGATTACCGCGAAAAGGTTTTCGTTCAATATCAAAAATCCCACACAGACCGCCACCAACACCACCCCCGAAATTGTTAACCAATAGGCACTCATGCCATCTGGCACAAAGCCATTAATGACCGTATTGCCACCCTCACGGGTGATTTTGGCGTTCATTTGAGTCACACGGGGGAAGAAAAATAGCACTCTGGCGCTACTCGATAGGGAAAATTCGCCATTTTTATTCGCTTTGCCACGTACCCCATTTTTACTATTCTTTTTCGCTTCGATGCGTTCATTGAGGCTCTTGACACAATCTGAGACAGTTTTATCAGTATAGAGTGTAAAGCGCATGGGTTTCCTTTATGGGATAGCGGATGGCAAAAATACCTGCAAATCGGATTATATCATAGGGATGGTGATGCCACCGTCCACCACAAACACCTGACCAGTCGTGAAACTAGACGCAGGAGACGACAAATACATCGCCATGCCTGTGATTTCATCGGGGTCACCAATGCGCCCCATTGGGGTGCGCCCAATCACACTTTGGTGCAGGGTGTCGTTATCCCAGATGGCTTGGGCAAATTTCGTCTTTATCAGACCGGGTGCGATGGCATTGACTTGGATATTATCGCCTGCTAGTTCCATCGCCAGTGTTTTTGTCATGCTGATGACGGCGGCTTTGGTCATGCTATAAATCCCCTGAAAACCACCCGGACGGATGCCATTTACAGAGGCGACATTGACAATTTTTCCCCCTCCAATTTTTCGCATGTGCGCGACTGCCGCTTGTGTGAGCCAAAAATTGCCCATGATATTAACTTCCATCGTCTTTTGCCACATGCTATCTTCGGCATCCAGCATTTGCCCAAAATGCGGATTGGTGGCGGCGTTGTTGATTAAAATATTCAGCGTGCCAAAATGGGCGATGGTCTGTGTGACCAAATTTTGCAAGGCAGATTTATCGCCATTATGGGCGGCAATGCCAATGGCAGAATGACCCGCATCGGTGAGTTGTTTGGCGGTTTCATCACACGCATCTTGCTTGCGACTGGAAATAACCACTTTTGCACCCGCTTGGGCAAATCGTTCTGCAATCGCTTGCCCAATCCCGCGTGTAGACCCTGTGATGATGACCACCTTGCCCGTAATATCAAATAAATTTTTTGGCTCAGACATGACATGCACTCCTGTGTATCAAATAAATTTTATTCATAGGGCAATTATGGCTATGGGGCGGGAATAAGTCAAATTTTGCGTTATAATTTGAGGGATATAACTAGAACTATTGCGAGAAGATAGAGTCACATGACCACAGATATGAAACGTGCCACGCGCGTCGGCTGGCGTATTGGGTTGCTGAGTACCCTCATTGGGGGGCTATTTGCCCTATCCATTTTGCTTGCTCACCCCGATGGCATCATGGCATTTTCGCATATCGGCACCCGCTTTAGTTTGGGTATCCCCAAAGATGCAGGTGGTACAACGGGGTATGACGGACAATTTGCCTATTTTATCGCCCGTGATGGGGCAGGGGCAGAACCGTTTATGGACGGCGCGAGTCTGCGCTATCAACGGATATTTTACCCACTACTCGCCCGTGCATTGGCATTTGGACAAGCAGAGTTAGTGCCGTATACGCTGGTACTCATCAATATTATAGCGTTGGGGGTGGGGGCTGGTGCATTGGCATATATCCTCACATGGGCGGGAGGTAATGGTTATCTGGCGCTGGTATATACCCTATGGCTAGGAAATTTATTTGCTCTGCGCTTTAATCTGCACGAAATATTATGCTTTGCGTTGGCGTTGGTGGCGGTTATCGCGTATATGCATCGGCGCTATATTCCCACGATTGGCTTATTGATACTCGCTACCATGACCAAAGAAATCGGCTTTCTGATTGCCATCGGCTTGGCGCTCCATGCGGTATTTGGACGCGGAAAAGTGCGCTGGGCGATGCTCATTGCAGGTGCGCCCCTATTGACCTTTTTGCTGTGGTGGGGATTTATGCGCCTATGGTTTGGGACACTGCCCACACAGTATCCCGCCGCCAAATTGCATCTGATTCCGTTGCAGGGTATGTTCGACACGCTCACCGCCACCTACGAAATCACAGGGGCGGCGCGGACGGTGAATTTTATTTTGCTGGCGCTATTTTTGGGCATCCCCACGGTGTTATTGGGGATATTGTGGCTCATGACCATCATCAAACAAGTGCGGTCACAACCCCTTGCACCCGTATATCGCCGTTTTGGGATGGTGATGCGGTCTGAATATTCACTCCCGTTATGGCTATTGTTGCCGTGTGTGGGATTTGTGCTGACCATGCCCGATGTGAGTTGGCGCGACCCCGCCGCCGCCTATCGGGTGGCTGTGCCAAGTGTGATTGGTGGGATGATATTTATGGCGGGGTTTTATCCCAAAAAACTAAAATGGTTGGTTGCTTTATGGTTGCCTGCCACCGCGATGTTGCTCATGTTACCCGAATTATGGACGAGCCGACCCAGCTAAAGGACATAACCATCAGTAGCGCGGTTGCCATAATATGCGGTAAGCTAGGGTGAATACACGTTTATACACAGGAGTTTTTACATGGCACAACAAGGCAAACCGAAATTCGCATTTTTTAATGGCAAAATTGTCCCCATAGCAGAAGCCACTGTCAATGTCATGACCCACGCACTGCATTATGGCACAGCCGTTTTTGGTGGATTGCGTGGCTATTGGAGCGAATCCGATGAGCAGTTATATGTGTTTCGTCCGTATGACCATTTTAAGCGATTGCTCGCCTCATCACGCTTGTTGCGGATGAATTTTGATTATACGCCACAACAACTCACCGACATTTTGATGAATTTGCTCCGCACTGAAGGCTTTCGTGAAAATTGCTATGTCCGCCCATTAATGTATAAATCCACCGAGATGATTGGTGTGCGTATACACGATGTAGACGACGATTTCACCATGTTTGCGCTTCCCTTCGGGCGTTATGTAGATAACGAAGAAGGGGCGCATGTGTGTTTTTCGTCTTGGGTACGGGTGGAAGACAATGCGATTCCCGCACGCGGAAAAATTTCTGGGGCGTATGCCAATTCGTCGCTCATCAAAAGCGATGCGGTACTCTCTGGTTATGATGAAGCCATCACGCTCAATCAGGATGGGCATGTTTCAGAGATGAGCGCGGCGAATATTTTCCTTGTGCGCGATGGTGTGGTTTATACACCCGGATTATCTGGCAATATTTTGGAAGGCATCACACGCCGTAGTATCATCCAATTATTGCGGGATGAATTAAAAATTGAGGTGGTTGAGCGCGATATTGACCGCACAGAGGTGTATGTGTCCGATGAAGTATTTATGTGCGGAACGGGCGTGCAAGTGGCGGCTATCACCCGTGTGGAACATCGGCTAATTGGTGATGGTAGCATGGGCGAAATCACACAGGCTTTGCGGAATTTGTATTTTGATGTGGTCAATGGGCGGGTGGAAAAATATCGTCATTGGCTCACGCCCGTTTATGTCAAAGAAACCGTTAGTTAAACAAGAGGTGTATGGATGGCTGGACGTATTGAATGGGACAACGAAGACAAAACGATTTTGCTCAATACTTATGAAGGCGATGTTGTGCTAGAAGATTATTATCGTGTCACCGACCTGACCTTTGATGAACTGAACAAAGTGCCTCATACGGTGCATACGATTATGCTTCGTAATGTAAAAACAACGCCCACCAGTATGTCTAAGGTGATGCAATATGCCAATAAAAAAACGCCTGCTAATTTGGGGATGAGTGTGATTGTGGGTGGAAGCCATTTTACGAGGATAATTGTCAAAATGGCGAAGGTAATTGCCCCTAAATTAGCCAAGGAAGTCTATTTTGCCGAGTCGGTTGAGGAAGCCAGAAAGATTATCGCAGAAAAATCGGGTGAATCGGCTCATACAGCCTAAAAATAATATGGCGTATGGTGGTTATATGTCCCTAAAGCAGATACTAATTGGGTCAAGTGGTGTTATCATCAAAGATGAACATAACACCATTTTGTTTTTTATACACAAGGACGATTAAATGACCACCAATACTTATGCCAAAGAACAAATTATTGACGATTTGAAAGCCATCCATCAGTCTATCCGCCAGACGGTTGTGGATATGCCAGAAGATAAATTATTCGCGGGTTCAGAGACCGATTGGTCACCTGCGGATTATCTTAAGCACCTCATTATCACCAACAAGCCGTTTGCCAAAGGATTATTGACCCCGCGTGACCAGATGGAAGCCCTATTTGGCAAATCTGAAAATGCGTCTATGACCTATGATAAGTTGGTAGCGATTTATCAGAAGATGATAGATGAGGGACTCCGTGCGGAATTTGCGCCGAGTGTGACCCCTGTTAATTATCGGATGCCAGAGGGAATTACCAATATAAAAACCTATTTGGTAGAAACATGGGACGATGCCAATCAGCGTGTGGTGAGTGCATTGGAAAATTGGTCAGAGGAAGACCTTGATGTGTATCGGTTGCCACATCCCGCAATTGGGGCAATTACCGTGCGCGAGATGTTGTATTTCACGGTTCATCACAACCGTCTGCATGGAAACGATATTGCACAGGGGTTAGAGAGTTAATTTTTTACGCTAGTATTGTGTAAGGGCGCAATAGATTGCGCCCTCGTTAAAAATTGCTGTGTGCTGTAATGGACGACTAGCGAAGTGTATGTCGTCCACACAATTATTTTTTGTTTATCAGAGGCAATTAGAAGCCCATCGCCCGCCCGATGATTTCTTTCATGATTTCGGTTGTGCCACCATAGATAGATTGCACCCGCGCATCCAAATAGGCTTTGGCGATGGGATATTCCATCATATAGCCATAGCCACCGTGCAATTGCACACAGGTATCTACCACGCGCTTGAGCAATTCGGTTGTCCACCATTTTGCCATCGAAGCGACTTCTGTGGTCAATTCACCTTTATTCAGTTCTTCCACGCATTTATCTACAAAAACTTCTGCGATTTGAATTTCGGTTTTCATCTCTGCAAACTTAAAGCGTGAATTTTGGAATGTGCCGATAGGACGACCAAATGCCTCGCGTTCTTGGGCATATTTCATGGTCATTTCGAGGGCGGCTTTTGAGCCAGCCACCGCGCCGATGGCGATACTCATGCGTTCTTGGGGGAGTTCTGTCATCAGATAGAAGAAGCCTGCGCCTTCATCACCGAGCAGGTTGTTTTCTGGCACTTGCACATTGCTAAAATACATTTCAGCGGTGTCTTGGGCTTTCATCCCCATTTTATCGAGATTGCGCCCGCGTTCAAAGCCTTCCATCCCACGTTCAATGAGGAGCAAGCTAATGCCCGAATGTTTTTCTTCTGGTGTTGTCTTGACGACTGTAATCACAATATCGCTATTGATGCCGTTGGTAATGAAGGTTTTTTGACCATTCACTGTAAAACAGCCATTTTCGCGGATGGCGGTGGTACGCACGCCTGCGAGGTCGCTACCTGTGTTGGGCTCTGTCATGGCGATAGCCGTGATATATTCGCCACTGACCATTTTTGGCAAGAAGCGTTGTTTTTGCTCTTCTGTGCCATAGTGCAAAATGTAGGGGATGCAAATATCGTTATGGAGCGAAAATCCGGGACCAGATGCGCCCACTTTGACCAATTCTTCGGTGATGATGGCGTTGTAGCGGAAATCCACCACACCCATGCCACCATATTCTTCTGGCACGTTGAATCCCAAAAAGCCGTTATCACCTGCTTTTTTCCATACTTCACGGGGGACAAGTTTATTTTTTTCCCACTCTTCATGATGTGGCATAACTTCGCGCTCGACAAACTTGCGGAACGAGTCGCGGAACATCTGATGGTCTTTTTCAAAAATTTCACGTTTTAACATGCTCATGCTCAAAAAATCCTCTACACACTATTTAATTAAATGTTCATTAGATTATATCCTATTGTGCAAGGATTTGGTATGAATTGCAAGTGAGAAGGTGATGAGCCAATGTCTTGACATTGAATAAAAATAGGATTATTATAATGACTGACTAGTTGGTCATTATATGGAGCAATAATGCCACACAAAAAACGTAAAAATATTCAACAAGAACGACAAGCACAAATATTAGAGGCTGCGAGTCGGATATTTGCAGAAAAGGGCTTATCTGATGCGCGTATGGAGGATATTGCTTCTGCCTGTGGTCTGAGCAAAGGCACAGTATATCTATATTATAAAAATAAAGATGATTTGATTGAGGGACTATTGCACGCCCTATTTAGCCAATTGCTTACCCATCTACAAACACTCCTCACCCAAAACACGCTCTCCGTCACAGAACGCCTCATGTCGTATGTAGAGGGTACGATTACCCTTATGGAAGCGGATGGCAGTATGATGAATATCGCCTACGAATTTTATGCCATTGCCTCGCGCCGTAGCACGATTCGAGATTATCTGGCTGGATATTTTGCCGAGTATCGGCGTGTGTTGCAGGACTTATTCGCACAAGGGGTAGCGAGTGGTGAATATGCCCAAATAGATATTTCACAAACAGCAATCACCCTTATTGCCTTGCTAGAAGGATTCACATTGCTATGGTTCACCGATGCAAAGACTATATCACCCAAGCACCTGTTACCCCCCGTCATCAATCAATTTTTGACGAATCTTAAATAAAGGAGACGATGTTATGGCACAAATTAATTGGATACCCCCACAACCCCGTAGGGGCATATTGGGCGCATGGGATAAATTTGTCGGACCGGGCGCGACATCGGCAGAGGAATGGCTTCAGTTGACGGGTGGGATTGCCCTAGCGGGTATGCTCGGCATTTTGCTTTATATCAGCCGAGATACATTGAATTGGTCAGTGTTACAAGTGCTGGTGGTCATATTTCTGGGGCTAGATTTGACAGGCGGTATTATCACCAACGCGACATCAGCCGCCAAACGCTGGTATCACCGAGAGGGTCAAGACGGGTTAAAGGCACATCTGCCCTTTGTGGCAGTACACGGATTACACCTGCTGGCAATTGCATGGCTCTTTCGGGGGATGGATTGGGCATTTTTTGTGGTGATGTATGGTTATTTGTTGGTCGCATCGGTTGTCATCATCAAAATACACCTTTATCTGCAACGTCCGATGAGCCTATTGTTATTTTGTGGTGGATGTTTGTTAGGGATGTATGCTTTTATCCCAACCATAGGGCTTGAATGGTTTATCCCATTTTTTTATCTCAAATTGTTAGTGAGCCATTTGGTCAAAGAAGCACCATTTTCGCCACAGGAGACCGAATAATGCCTCTTGAGTCAATTCCAGAAACGAGGATAGGGCAGGTAGCAACACTTTTTCAACGGGCATTTGCAGATGACCCCGGAATGCGGTATATCTGCCAGAACGAGCAAAAAGGCTATGAAAAACGGTTATTGGCATGGTTTTTGGCGCTGTTACGGATGCAGGTGGCGAATCAACAACCTATATTGGGGATATGTGAGGCGGGTGACTATGTGGCGTGTGCCACCCTCACCTTTCCCCAGACAAAACTCAAAGCCATGAGCCTCATCAAATGGGTCTTGACGGTTTTATTTCAGGTGGGATTCGTTGGTTTGTGGCGGACGATGGGGCATGTTGGGCGAATTAGCCATTATCAACCCAAAACACCACATTATCGGCTGGAATTTATCGCGGTTCATGCAGACTATCAGGGAAAGGGGTATGGTCGGGTTATGCTGGATGCTATCCATCAGATGGCAAAATCTGAGAATAGTGGGGTATGGTTAGAGACAACCAACCCCACGAATGTGGGGTTATATGAGCATGTCGGCTATGTGGTCGAAAATCGCTTTATGATGGCGGATGATGTGGAAGCCGTCATCATGTTTAGGGAATCTGTGGGATGATGAGATGCTGTTATTGTGCTTTTCGCACAGTGACGATGATAAAATTGGGGATGTTCAAATTAAATTCTGGCGCTGGATTGCCGTTTTCTTGCAACAATTTGCGGGCAATGCGGATCCCCGCGCCAAATTGCTCTACATGCTTGAGTGTTTTCATGACAGTTGCTAAATTGGGGTTGCGATAATAGGTTGCATAAGGTTGACCAAAATTGTCTTTAT
>DAOTUO010000054.1:0-17555 GCA_034436595.1 Anaerolineae bacterium
GCCCTTACGCGCCCCGCTCCAATTTTTTGGAGCGGGGGTTGGGGGTGGGGTGAAAACACGTTTAATGATGCGTTATTGACATAATCCTATGGATTTTTTTCGTTTCTCCATTATATCACCAGTGTGAGAGTTGTATGGATGATGTCTAAATGGATGCCAAATGCGTGTGATAATGCAGGCGCAACCGTCTGTACATCTTTGCCCATATATTGAAAAAATTTATCGGGCGAAAATGGCACAAATATCTCTATCTGAAACGGGCGTGAATACGAATCGAAGCGCCACACGCGGTCATCAATCACCTTTGTGATGATAGCGCGGTCTAAAAATAACCCACCAGCACCATAATCATTGATGAGGATTTGTTGATAGACATCCTCTGCCATGGGTTTGTTGATGATGGTATAGCAATAGGGGTTGGGGTGATTATCACGCTCTATGGTGTAGATTTCATCGCCTTGTGGGGTGATGCTATACGTATGAAACTGTCCTAGACATGCCGTTTTTTTGGCAGGATGGATGGGAATAGCGACATGAAACGGCATCCCCACATCCACCAGATAATCGCTATCATCCAGCGTGAGGATAATTGCGCTATGACACCCCTTTTTTTCGCCCATGTTGTTGATGGTCAGATACCCCTCATAGCCAAGCCCACGCAATAGGGTCAGAAACGCATAATTGCTCTCGTAGCAAGTGCCACCCGTCCCATGCACCATCGCACTCGCCCAAAATGCGCTGGGCATAAGGCACGCATCGGCATTGGTGGTGACACGCGCTCGTCTGGCAATGCGACTCATGCTCTCCCACGGGACTTTGCGCGTATACGCATGGAGCATTTCATCTATGGCGGGGAGCGAAGGCGGTTGTGCCTTCACCCCCAAATAGGCTAACACATCCGTAATTTGTGCTGGTGTCATCTTCATTATCATCCCTTCATAAGGCGGTAGCAGGTGCTACTACCTGCGCGTCGTGGTCGGGCAAAATTTCTTCTGCATTGCGAATAAACGGAAAAATAAATCCCGATAACGCCGCACCTGCACCAATAATCCCTGCCAAAAAGATGAGCAAGCCCATGCCAGCACCCGCCCCCACCCCAAAAATCCCGCCCAACGCACCAGACCAAGCGCCATCGGGCATCATAGCGGGTGAAAACACATTATCCGCCAATGGACCCGCCATGAGCATTGCTATGGGTCTGGTAATCCGGGCAATAAAACTTCGTGCCGAAAACACCCTTCCCTGAATATCGGGCGCGACCTTTGCTTGCCATATCGCCTGATTAGACGCATTGAGAATATTGATGAAGAACGAATTACAAAAATTGGCTATCATCCAAATAATTATAAATTGCCCCAACCCCATGAGCGCACTCCCAAATAAGCTCGTGGCAAACATGCCCAATAGCACCCCCAACACCCGTTGTTTTGGTCCGCCCCATATACTGATGAGCAACGCCCCTATCACCCCGCCAGCCGCCCCCGCCGATAGCACCAAGCCAAGTAATTGCTCGTTGCTATCTGTCCGTGCCAAAATCATAGGTGTGACCAATATCATCGCCATCGTGCCAAACAGATTTGCCATAAAAAACATCATCTGCAATCCCAATAGGCTAGGACGCGCCCAAATATACCGAAATCCATAGACTGATTCTTTGAGCAAATTGCCACGCCCTTTTTTACCCGCCTCTGTGGTTTTTGGTTGGGGGATGTGGACAAAAAACAGCATAGAGACGGCAAAGATAAAACTGACAATATCAAACAACAACACACCGCGTATATCAACCAGCACCAACAGGGTTGCCGCCAGCGATGGGGCAAAGATGCCCGATGCCGATTCTGCCAAAGACAACATACCACTGGCACGCGCATACTGCTCTTTTGGCAACATTAAGGAAATAGAGGCGGAATAGGCAGGAAATTGAAATGCCTGAAACATCCCAGAAAATAACCCCGCCGCATATAAATGCCACATCTGTAATTGGTCGGCGTTGAATAGCAAAAATATCGCCACAGTCGAAAGTCCTGCCGCGAGGTCGCTAATCATCATCACCAATTTACGATTCCATCGGTCTACCAATGCGCCTGCGATGGGGCTAAATAAGACGATTGGCATAAAATTAAAAAATCCGACCAGCGCCAATGCAGTCGCTTCACCTGTGATAGTCCATGCCCAAATGCTGAGGGCAAAACCAGTCATTGCAGAACCCAACAACGATACGACTTGTCCAACCCAAATAATGGTGAATGCTCGCATCCCCGTAGGGCGTGTATCTGTCATCATATCCCATGCTCCTCTGTGTATTTGTTATTATACGCACAGAATAGCAAAACGGGTAAAACAATTGAGAATGCGTTGAGTATCAATTTATTTATGAATAAATTGATACAAAAACTCCATTATTAAAATTTGGAAAAAGAGTTATAATTGTGTTTATATAAAGTGTAGAAAGTGTTAAATATGGTTGTTAAGTTGGGGTATATATTTCTGAGTTATCGGCGTTTAGAGGTCGCATTAGCCACAAAATTAGCCACAGACCTCAAGGCATTAGGCATTTATATATGGATGGACACGCTCGAAATTCGCCCTGCGGATGATTGGGCAGATGCCCTAGCAAAAGGGGTAGATGACAGCACCGCGATGATTGCCCTCGTTAGCCCAGAATATCTCAAATCGGCGTATTGTTGCAGGGAACTGCATCGGGCAGACCGCCTAAACCGCGTGATATTTCCGTTATTATTGTCGCCTGTTGACACCCTCAACTTGCCACTCGAATTGGAACGGATACATTATCTCGATTTTAGCGATTGGCAAACGGAAACCCGCTATGCAGAAGAATTATACAAGCTGGTAGAAGCCATCCAAAGGCGTTTTGGCGATGCGGTAAAAACCACATCAGAAACAGAGATAGCGGCAATCAAAACCCTTACAGATACCCAACTACTCATGCCTATAGACCCCATTACCGAAATTATGCCTGTGGCGTTTGTCACAGCCGATGCCACTGCTATAGCTACAGAGACCCTCAACGACATATTGAATCGGCTTTGCATAGGTACTTGGGATTCCCGTCAAACAGCCACCCGTGATTTGCGCGATTATGCAAAGTCACTCAATGGGGTGTATTCGACACACATTCTACAACGCCTCATCAGCAAGCTATCAGATAAAGATTGGATGGTACGCTGGGCGACATTAGAAGCGATTGCATGGCTGCGGGCAAAAGATGCCAAGCCACATCTTTTGCCATTGCTCAAAGATACGCATCAATCGGTGCGGATAACCGCCGTCCGCACAATTGGACTTTTGGGAAATTCTGATGATGCAGAGACCCTTTTACCTCTGCTCACCGATAAAAATAGCATGGTGCGCGAAGCGGTCATTCAGGCATTGGGCGCGTTAAAAAATCCTACCACTATCTCTGCCCTTTTGCCCTTATTAAGCGATTCAGAAGAAGAGATTCGCCTGTATGCCATTGAGTCACTTGGCAAAATTGGCGATGTTTCTGTGGTGGACGCGCTCATCAGTACGCTACGGAATGGCAACGAAAAAATACAATGGCTCTGTATTGAAGCACTCGGCAGATTGGGCGATGCGCGTGCCATCCCCGTCTTGCGGGGCTGTATGGATGATATGCGTCACCCGGTTTGGGACGAAAAAACCATCTGCGATATCGCCCTGGAATCGCTTCAATCTATCAATACGCCAGAAGCCCAAGCAGTGATTGCCAACTGGCACAAAAAACAACTATCCCCTACTCAATCAATGACTCAATAATCTAACCCAGTAAGGGGGTTTAATACGATGAAAATTTTTATTAGCTACGCCAGAATTGATAAAGCCTATTGCATGGAACTGATGGAACTGCTCAATGACCATAATGTGTGGTTTGATAGTCGGTTGCATGTGGGGCAAAATTGGTGGCACGAAATTCTTAAAAAATTAGAATGGTGCGAGGGCTTTATTTATTTGCTCTCACCAGATTCTTTGCAATCATCTTATTGCCAGCGCGAATATGACATGGCAAAAAATATGGGGCGGGTAATTTTTCCCATTCTCGTGCGCGATACCCCCATCCCAAAAGATTTAGCCGAATTACACTATATCGACATCACATTGGGAATTAATCTCGATACCCTGCGGATGCTCCTCACCTCGATTCATCATGCCGAATTATCTAAGATACCCAAACGTGCCATAGGCATCATAGAAAAATCGGATACCACCACCGACCCAATGGATGCGTTTACAGGCGGGATGGATGCACTCAAAAAAGGCTTGTTTGACGATGCCGTATTTTTGCTCAAATTGGCAAAAGCCAATGGCTATAAATCGCCGTTTATCAAAATTGATGCCGTATTAGAGGAAGCCGAGTTACACCTCAACGCCCAAATGGAACATATCGAGCGTGAGCGCAACTATCGGCATATTGTTGAACTCATCCGAACACCCATCACCGAAAAAATTGGCTGGGAAGCCTATGAGACCTTTCGGGCGCAATATCCCAATTATGACCCCGATAATCTGAATAAAAATCAGCTAGACGAGACACATCGCATCAAGAAGATGTATCGTTTTTCGTTGCCACTCTTAGAATGGTGCAAAGTCCCCAGTGGCAAAGCCGAAATTGTCGATACTAGCAAAAAAGGGCAACGGCAAACGGTGGTTGTGCCACCATTTGCCCTGAGCAAATATATTGTCACCAATGCCCAATTTACGATGTTTGTGGATGACCCCAAAGGCTATCATAACAAAGCGCGGTGGCAATTTGACCCACTCGCCTATCAGACCTATCTCAAGCATCCACACCCTAAAGATAGCAAATATGAGGGGGATGAACGCCCGCGCACACGGGTTACATGGTACGAGGCGATGGCATTTTGTGGCTGGTTGAGCGACAAGTTGGGATATGAGGTCAGTTTGTTCAGTTATTCGCAGTGGGTACGGGCATTTATGGGCGATGACAAGCGCACCTATCCGTGGGGGAGTGGCTTTGATAAAAGCCGTTGCAACACCCGCGAGAGCGAAATTAAAATGCCCAATGTGGTAAGACGCTACGAAAATGGCACTAGCCCGTTTGGGATTCATGACATGATGGGCAACGTGTGGGAGTGGACAACCGATATAAGCACCGATGGCGATAAGAAAATCATTCGGGGTGGGTCTTTCACCAGCCCCATAGAACGGGCAGACCCACACTTTGCTTATGACATAGACCCCAACACCTTTCATATCACCATCGGCTTTCGGGTGGTACACTTAGATTAACTCAGATTAGTCGCAACTCAATAGTTCATGAGAGGCGCTGTAAACTTATTTACAAGCCAAAGAAAACACGATATAGTATAAACAGTTCACAGCGTTCACAAACTTTTGAACAATATGAACAACATAAGTGATGCGTGTAATGAGAAGTGGCACACCCCTATTGTGAGAACTCCCTCTGTGTGTGTGTGCAAGTAAAATGTGTGTGTGTGTTGTAAGCATGTGCCACTTTTCTCACGAACAAGCAATAGTCCCCCTCCTTTGTGGGAATGCCGTGTAGCCTTTGGTGTGCGCTACACGGCATTTTCATTTTTGGCATAAATCCAATAAATCTCATCTGGCTCTATTGGTAGAAAATACGGTGTATATGCTATAATGAGGCAAATTAGACTATTTATACCATAAAGTTATGTGCAACTTATACAAGGAGGATATGATGAGCGATACAACCGTGCCAACCGCCCGCCCCATGACCGAAGAAGCCGATTTTTTGAAGATTAATTCTGTAGACCATGTGCATTTTTGGGTGGGCAATGCCAAACAAGCCATGTATTACTGGTGGAAGGGTTTTGGGTTTAAGCCTGTCGCTTATTCTGGGCTAGAGACAGGCAATCGGCGTTTTGCCTCGTATGTGCTAGAGAGTGGCAAAATTCGGTTTGTGGTGTCGGCGGCATATAAATTTAGTGACGAAATTTCTGCCCATTTTATGTTGCATGGCGATGGCATCAAATATATCGCGTTGGGCGTGGATGATGTGGCATCGGCGCATCACGAAACGACATCACGCGGTGCAGAAAGCGCATGGTCGCCCCGTGAAGAACGCGACGAACACGGCATTATCCGCACCTCTGCTATCAAGACCTATGGCGATACCATTCATATGTTTGTTGACCGTAGCGATTATAACGGCGTATTCATGCCCGGTTATGTCCCCCTGACGATGGAACACACCAGCGCGGGACTCGCCGCCGTTGACCACATGGTCGGCAATGTTGAACTGGGCAAAATGAATCATTGGGTGAAGTTTTATCATGAGGTGATGGGCTTCCGCCAATTGTTGAGTTTTGATGACAAGGATATTAGCACCGAATATTCCGCGCTCATGAGCAAGGTCATGCAAAATGGCAATGGACGGGTAAAATTTCCTATCAATGAACCCGCCGATGGCAAACGCAAGAGCCAAATCGAAGAATATCTCGACTATTATATGACGGCAGGCGTGCAACACATCGCCATGTCTACGGGGGATATTTTGCAAACGGTTGCCACCCTAAAAAGCAATGGTGTGGAATTTTTGCGCGTGCCAGATGCCTATTATGACCTGCTGCCAGAACGCATTAAGCATGTAGGTGTCAAAGAAGATTTGGATAAAATTAAGGAATTGGGCATTTTGGTGGATTATGATGATGAAGGCTATCTGCTCCAAATTTTTAGCCGTCCACTCCAAGACAAACCGACCATGTTTATTGAAGTGATAGAGCGTCATGGCTCACGCGGGTTTGGCAAAGGCAACTTTAAGGCATTATTCGAGGCACTCGAAAATGAACAAGCCAAACGCGGGAATTTATAGACCATGATGAAATGGGTCGAATTTTCTCCATTAGCATTATCTGATGAAGATTATCCCCGTTTGGGGGTGGTGGCAGATGGACGCATTATCGAAATTGGTGAAAGTGATAAAGGCACGCTCATCAGCCTCATCCAACACCCCCATCAAGACGATTTGGTGGCGGATATTCGGGCAATGGTAGCGAGTGGCACATCGGTTTTGCGTGGTAAGGAACGGCGCACATTCGATTTGGCAGATGTGACACTGCATCCGCCCATCCGCAAGCCACCGACCTTGCGCGATTTTTATGCGTTTGAAGCGCATGTTAAAACGGCGAATCAAAATCGTGGGCGAGAAGTCCCGCCTGTGTGGTATGAAATCCCTGTATTTTATTTTTCCAATACGGGGTCAATTTTGGGACATGACGAAAATCTGCCCTACCCCAATGGGGTGACTGCGCTGGATTATGAACTAGAAATCGCGTGTATCATCGGCAAAGAGGGGCGCGACATCCCCGCAGATGAGGCAGAAAATTATATTTTTGGCTACACCATCATGAATGACTGGTCTGCGCGTGATTTGCAGATGAAAGAGGTCACGGTTGGTCTTGGACCCGCCAAAGGTAAAGATTTTGCCACATCACTAGGTGCAACGGTGGTCATGCCACACGACCTAAAACCCTATCATGCGGGGCGCACAGGCGTATACGATGCCCAGATGATAGCGCGGGTAAATGGCATAGAACGCTCACGGGGCAATTGGCGCGATATTCATTATAGCTTTGGCGAATTGCTTGCGCGTGCCTCGCAAAATGTCACCCTCTATCCGGGTGATGTCATCGGTTCTGGCACAGTCGGGACAGGATGCCTCTTAGAACTCACCCGCGCACAAGGTCCTTGGCTGGCAGTAGGTGATGTGGTCGAATTTGAGGTTGAGCCGATTGGGATATTGCGGAATACAATCGCGTAATCGTCTATTATTGCGCCCTTACACACCCAAATAACCTATCAAACTATTTTTAGGAGATAAAACACAATGCCTTTTTATCAAAAATTAGGACAAATCCCCCAAAAGCGCCACACCCAATTTCGCAAACCCGATGGCGGATTATATCGGGAAGAAGTCATGGGGCTAGAAGGCTTTAGTGGGATTCAATCCCTGCTCTATCATCATTTTTTGCCACCTCGTGTCATCAGAACCGAATTTTTAGGCAGTACCAAAATCGAATATGCCGATTTTGGCGCGATCCGTCACCGCGCCTTTAAGACGGTGGATGTCCCCGCAGGTGGTGATGCCGTCCAAGCCCGCCGTGTGCTATTGGGCAATGCCAACGTGACACTCGGCATCAGCCGTCCCACTGAGAACATGACTTATTTTTATCGCAATGCACAGGCTTATGAAGTGTGGTTTGTGCATGAAGGCACGGGCGAAATGCGCTCGCAATTTGGCGTATTGCCTTATGAAGCGGGCGATTATATCGTCATCCCATTTGGCACGACATGGCAAATGACCGTGAATGACGGTCATTCGCGCTTCTTTGTAATTGAATCGCCATCACAAATTGAGCCACCCAAGCGGTATATCAACAAATTTGGGCAATATCTCGAAAATTCACCCTACTGTGAACGGGATATTCGCACCCCACAAAATTTGGTCTGCCATACCGAAACAGGCGAATTTGAGGTGCGAATCAAAGTGCGCGATAGCATCAGCAAGCATATTTTAGATCATCACCCATTTGATGTGATTGGGTGGGACGGCTGTTTGTATCCGTGGATATTCAATGTGCGTGACTTTGAGCCGATTACAGGGCGTATTCATCAACCACCACCCGTTCATCAGACATTTGAGGGATGGAATTTCGTGATTTGCTCATTCGTCCCGCGCCTATTCGATTATCATCCACAAGGTATCCCCGCGCCGTATAATCACAGCAATGTGAATAGCGATGAGGTACTCTATTACTGCGATGGCAATTTTATGTCGCGCAAGGGAATTGATAAATACGATGTTACCCTACACCCGTTTGGGTTGCCACACGGTCCACAACCAGGGGCGACAGAAGCCTCTATCGGTGTGGAAAAAACATCGGAACTCGCGGTGATGGTAGACACCTTTCACCCGCTTCATATCGCCGTAGATGCGCTAGAATTAGAGAAGCCCGAATACATGGATTCATGGTCTGCGGGTAATGGCGTATAAATTTATCTCATATCCAAACGGGAGAAACGTGTAAGGGCGCAACATGTTGCGCCCTTACATCCTCTGATTTTATGTTGGGGCTGGGGTTCAATCTCATATAAGGCAACCGACATGACCCACCCCAAATACCTCACATGGCTCTGGATTGTTCCCCTGCTACTGATACTCTCCCTATTCGCACTTTCACGACTCAATGCCGATGGCTATTGGTTTGATGAATGGTGGTCGCTATTCAATACGGGACATCCCCAATATGGCGCGTTCACATCGCCCTTTCAGGTATGGGAGCGTATCGCCACACGCGATAATATCCTCTCACCCGGATTTTATATGGTGATGTGGGGATGGGCGCAGGTGGCGGGTTGGAGCGAATTTGCGACACGCTTTCTCGCCTTTTTGTGTGGGATTTTGGCGGTTGCCCTCACTTATCGGCTGGCATGGCGCATGAGCCATAACCGAATTATTGCGCTAGGGGCGATGGTCGCGCTGGGGAGCAATGCCTATTTTCTGTTTTATCTGCACGAAATCCGTCACTATACCCCATTGGTGCTGATGACCATTTGGTGCGCCGATAGTTATTGGGGATTAGTCCATGCCCCGCGTGGCAAGCCATTTTATGGGGTGAGCCTATTCTTGGCGTGCGCGGGATTGCTCTATACCCAAAATTTGGGCGTGGCGATGATAGCCGTGTTGGGTATCACCCACCTCTATCGGCTTGTCACGCATGGGTTCACCCGCCAATGGGTGGTTATCACAGGCATCATGGGGCTGGGAACAGCGACATTCATCCCATGGGTGACGATGACTATCGAATCATCTCTACATAAGCGCGGACAAGAAGCACAATCTATCGGCATTGAGACTCTCATCCAGTTATGGATAGACAGCCTCAATTTTTTCACCAATCAATTAGGTGGTGTCGTATTGATGATGGGCGCAATGATGTTTTTCATGCGCGGAAAAATGCCCGCGCTGATATGGGCATGGCTCGGCATCGGTAGCATCGCGCTCACAGGGGTGGTGGTGTGGTCTGGCATCCCCACCAACCGTTATACGCTTATCATACTCCCCGCATTGGCGTTGGTGTTTGGGTATGGGGTGGCATTCATCACCGAAAAATTGCCCACGCAAAAAAATGCGCTGATAGGGATTTTTATCGGCGGAATGGCACTAGCGGGCATATTTTTTGCGCTATATCCCCCCTACGAATCGCTCATGTTTCGTGATGTGCATTGGCGTGAGCCAACCCGTGAATTTGTGCGCGTATTAGATGGTCGCACAACACCCACCGATGCGCTGATTTTTCACCCACGCGATATGAGCCAAGTGGCAAATGTGTTTCCGTTTTATCTGGCAGACTATGGCGTGGCGGGTGTGCCGTCATTGGTGGATACATGGCAATTACCCACGCAAGCACAATATATCGAACAGGCAGAACGCATCATCGCAGGACATACGATGCTCTGGGTGGGGATGAGCCGGCCTGCTTCACGGTTTGGGGAATTATTCGATTATGTCATCCAAGAAAACGGCTTTGAGGCATGTGGGGTTGTTCACCGTGAAGAAAAATTGACCGTGAGCGCGTATATCGCCATGCCCGATGCGGGGATTGGTTTTGGTGAGGATATTCGTATCACGCCAATGGCACAATTAGCGGTGCAGGACGATTTATTGACCTTCCCATTGGCGATACAAGTGGCAGATGACGCGGATGTGTCGTATTCGGTGGCGGTGCATGTGGATGGGGTGAATCCCGCGATGGAACAACTCGATTTTTCGTTGCCCCGTGATGGTCAAAAATGCGAATGGGTACGCATTGACATGAGCCGACTTAATGCGGGTGAGTATACCGTGTTGGTGACGGTGTATAGCCAACAAACAGGGGAACGCCTGCCCGTATCGGGCGCAGAAACATCGCTAGAACGGGCGGTGTTGGGTGTCGTGAGCAAGTAGCTTTATAAACGAATATTGATATTCATTTTACACCGATTATCAGCCACGCTAGAATGTAAATATATATTTTGTGCGGGCGGCATATATGCCGTCCCTATTAGCCAATTATGAGATTGTAGGGACACGATATATCGTGTCCGCGCTCATCGGAGTTCAATTTATCCCATGCTACATTATTCCCGTCTATATATCACCCAATGGCTCATGTTGCCCCTGTTATTATTTGTATGGTGGGCGGGGTTTCAGTATTTTGACGAAATGCTATGGTATGACGAATATTGGTCATATTTTTATGCCTTTGGCGATGCTCCCACCGCCACCAACACCCCCGCCGATGTGGTGACGCGCCTTATTGATGCGGGCGCGTGGGAACGTCACCCACCCGGATATTATCTTCTGCTCCATTGGTCAGGCGGGTTATTTGGCACATCAGAGGCGAGTTTGCGCTTCCTCTCGTTATTTGCGGGGATGCTCACGCTGGCATGGGTGTATCGGGTTGGGGCGCAACTCACAGGCTCGCGGGTGGGCGGATTGGGCGGGACGCTCACCATTGGCATGACTAATTTTTTCATCCACTACACCCACGACATCCGCATGTATACTGTTGTGCTGATGTGCATGAGCGCCACACTCGCCACCTATTGGCACCTCACCACCGCCAAAAAACTGATGCTTGGCACACGCGCTATTTTTCTCATCAGCCTATTTTGGGGGATGTTTTCGCTATATGCGGTGGCGCTCAGTTATGCCTTTTTGGGCGTGTATCATATTTTATTCGCCTCCAAAAAACGCCGATGGCTACAAATTTTACTCATGATGCTCCTCACCGTTGCGGGGATGGTAGGGTGGATTGGTTATTATTTGCTCACACAAAAAGGAGGTGGGCAATTATTACCGGGTAGTTCTGCGCCACCCCTCACACTCATCCGCAATTTTAGCCATGTCTATACCAACGATTTCCCTATATTGCTGGCGTTGCTCATCGGCTATGCCCTGCTCCATGCCAAACCATTCGCCCGTTCTACCCTATGGGTAGGGTTATTGTCATGTGGCACATTGGCGGGGTTACTGGTCATCAGCACATTCACGCCGTTTTATCATATCCGTTCCATGATAACCCTATTCCCGTTTGTGGCACTCATCGGTGCGGTGGCATACGGTGCGATGCACACCAACCGCGCCCGTTATGGGGTCGTGATGGGTGTGTGGATAATCGCATTTGGCGTACAATGGATAAATTTCCCGCCCACCCTCGCCCCAAGCGCCCCATATAAAGCAGATTGGGAGGTTGTCACCACATTTCTGGACGATTGCGCCCAACCCACCGATACGGCATTATTTTTCTTTGATGAAGTGTCACCCCAGCTATGGACGGATGTCTTGGATTTTTATCTGCCAGAGACACGCTATCGCAAGCGGGAACTCGCTACGCTGATGCGGGATAGTCGAGATGTCACCGAGATGATAGCGACATCCACCAATATCTGGCTCATGACCTTCAAGCGACCCCATTTCATTACTTATCGGGATTATGTGGGTCAATTTGAAACAGCAGTGAATACCACGTTTGCCCTATGTCCCATCCAATTGGAGTTGACCGACCTCACTCTATGGTTATATACTCCCATCGGTGAGCGTGCATTGGGATGTCCCACGCCACCCTATACCGCAGATAGATTAACTCCGTGCGAAAGGCGATTTTATACCCCATGACCAAATTTTTTCGGAATATCCAAATCTCACAAAATACCGCCATGTTCATCATTGCCGCGTTCATTGGCGTTTTTACGGCGCTGGCATTATGGCTGTTTCGGTTGGGCATCGAAGCCTGTCATCATATTTTTCAAGAATGGTTTGGGCATGAGGTCTTAGGCGGATTTGGCGCGGTGGGCGGGGTCATCACCCTCACATTGGCGGGGCTGATTGTGGGATGGATTGTTCACACATTTGTCGGACACGAAAAATATCATGGTGTGTCGCTCATTATCGAATCAGTGGCGCTCACAGGCGGAAAATTACGCTGGTGGAAAATGCCATTTAAGGCGTTGGCATCGGTGATTTCATTGGGCGCGGGTGCATCTGTCGGACCAGAAGACCCTAGTGTGCAAATCGGCGCGAATATCGGCTCATTTTTGGGCGGGCGTTTCCGTTTGGATGAGGACACCCTGCGCCTCTTGGTGGCGGCGGGGGCGGCGAGTGCGGTATCTGCGGCATTCAATGCACCTATAGCGGGGGTATTTTTTGCTCTAGAGGTAATTTTGGTGGGGGAATTGCTCAGTAGCTCGGTGGGTGTGGTGATTATCTCGGCGGTGATTTCGAGTGCCATCACACGCGGGCTTGGGATAGATGAGGCGGCGTTGGGTCCGTTTAATTTTTCACTACAATCGCCGTTAGAAGTCCCCTATTACCTGCCATTGGGGATACTACTCGCACCGTGTGCGGTGATATTTATGCACAGTGTTTATTGGATGCGTGGGATATGGCATCGGATGATACGCCTGCCTATGCCCGCAAAAACGGCACTAGCGGGGGCGCTGGTGGGGATTATCGGCATTGTCTTACCCGAAATTTTAGGCGGTGGGCGCGAAATTATGAACGATGTGCTACACGGGGATTTGACCATGCCGTTTTTGCTCCTCATCGCTATTGCGGGGATGAAAATCATCGCCACCAGTATTTCGTTGGCGGGTGGATTTGTTGGCGGGGTATTTGCGCCATCGCTGTTCATCGGCACGATGATAGGCATGGCTTATGGCAATTTCTTATCGTTTCTGATGAATGGGCAGGCAGGCGACCCGCGCAATTATGCCATTGCAGGCATGGCGGGGATGATGGCGGGTGTGGTGCGCTCCCCCATCACTGCCATTATGATGGTGTTTGAACTCACCAACGATTATCAGTTCATATTGCCGATTATGTTGGTGACGGTGGTGTGTATTTTTATCGCAGAAAAATTTGCCCCACACGGCATTTATCAACTGGCGCTGGTGCAAAATGGGATTAATTTGCGTCCCGGACGCGATGTAGACCTCATGCAAGGACTGATGGTGCGCGAGGCGATGACCCAACCCGCCCCCACCATCAGTCATAAAGCCAATCTGACCGAATTGCGCGATACATTCCGCACACAACATCGCAATGCCTTGTGTGTGTTGGATGAGGCAGGTGATTTATGCGGGATTGTCACCCTATCTGACCTACAAAATGCCTTTCAATCACCAGAAACGGCGGTGACTTTGCGCGTGGGTGATATTTGCACGCGCACCGTCATGACGGCTCATGCCGATGATGTGTTGTGGAAGGCGATAAAATGGATGGGCGCACGCAATATCGGGCGCTTGCCCGTGTTGGATGAAAACGAAAAATTGGTGGGGATGCTCAACCGTGATGATATTGTGAGCGCCTATAACACCGCCATTGAGCGCAAGGTAAAAGACCAACAACTGACTGAGCAAATCCGCCTGAATACACTCACAGGGGCGCATGTGTATGAATTGCATATCGGTGGACACTGCAAATTGGCAGGGATGCTCATTAAGGATGTACAGTGGCCCCCCGAAGCAGTGGTCGCATCGGTCATGCGGAATGGTCGCTTAGTCGTACCGAATGGCAGTACATTGTTGCGTGTGGGTGATACCCTTTCGATTGTGGCAGACCCACACATCGAAAAATCGCTACGGGCGCTCTTTGCCCAATTGCGCGATGACGATGTGAGCTGGGGGTAAAGAGATTACATTTGATTCAATCTAGTATTTGTATGAGATTGATACAATTCTTTTGATGAAATTATATTCTGAACTTCTTCATCACTGATTGGGTTTTCAGAAAGTATAAAATTGCCAATATATTGACAATATCGTGAAAGATCTTGTTGCTTATTTTTATTTAATTCGTGATTGAACCGTGTTTTACTATAACTAATTACACAAGCGACACGAGCCCGCGTAATTGATACATAAAACATACGTGCGCCCTCATTAACTAGACCAGTAGCTTTTAATCGTTTTTCTCCTGGCAAAACTTCATCTTCCATACTGGGTATGAATACGACATCAGCATTTAGCCCTTTAGCTCCGTGCATGGTCATAATACGTATTTGTTGAGGCAAAATGCCATCTAATGGTATTTCTAATCCCAATCGAAGATATAAATCTCTAAGAATTGCTTCTTGTTGGTCACTATTATCAGTAGCCAAATAATTTCTTAATTCATCTATACTGATTTCATCTGGAAGTAATTTTGTATAATTAATCCATTTATCTACCTCACCTGGGTAATTTTCATTCAATTCTTGCTCTATCAAAGTCTTAATTTCAGAAAAAGTATTTTCAGATTGGAAATCTGTCAACTTATGACAAAGATTTTTAAGTTTGTCTACGGCAGTCTTGTCTAGTTGGTAAAAAGTTATAGAAGAGAGTGTTTCGTAAAAAAAACTGAGAAAATTAACATTATTATTTATCAGTTTGCGCTTTATATTTATACATATTCTTGTAGACACTCTTTTGAATAAACCTAATATTGTTCTATGAGCAATATAGTCTTTTTTACTTTCTTTGTCACAAATAATCCGAACTAAAGCATAAATAAACCTACCGCTATTAGTGTCAACAAATCTTTCACCTGTTGGGGTCTCAAAAGAAATATTCAAACTTTCAGAAAGTCTATCGATTAGTTTTGTATCTATCAGTCTTTTTTTACTAATGAGTATAAGTATATCTCTGGGTTTCAATCCTTGCTCTATAAGTTTTTGACAAGACTCTGCAATAAACTTAAATTCAGTATTAGGACTTTTAAAAGAGAGATTTTTCACAACACCAGATAGATAGGGTGTGAAATTTTGACAAAATGAAAATGGATATTTAGCTTCGGCTTTGGGGGTGCTATAAATCTTGATTAAATCTTGAGATATTTTTAAGATTTGCGGAGGGCATCTAAAACATTCTAATAGAGTATGGCTTGATACATTAGAATATTTATCAGAATATTTATCTGAAAATTCTAAAATGCCCATGGGAAAGGCATGTCTAAATGAGTATATACTCTGATTATCGTCACCAGCAATAAATATATTTACATTATTTGTAACAAAAAAATCAATAAACTCTAAATCTGTCTTATTTAAATCTTGAAATTCATCAACAATTAAGTGTTCTATATCTAAAATGACTGTAGGGTCTAAATTGCCTCTTCTTATCAAATCTACACTAGCCTTTACGAGTTCACCTGGTAAAACACAGGAGTAAAAATGACGAAATTCTTCATAAAATTTATAAAAACAAGTTTTTTCAAACTCATCTATTGGGTTTTGTGTACCATTTTGGTAATCCCATTCACCTGTATCCCAAAATATCTCCCATGCGTTTCTAATTCCTTTGGCACAAGTTTTATTAAGGATTTTACCAATTTTATTGAATTCCTCTTTATACTCCTGTACAAATTCATCGTCAAATATATTTTTTAATTCCCATTCGTCTAAAACATTAGGGTTTGTTGCGAAAATTCCAGAAGGACTATTTGTACGCACTATTCGCAACGCCAGTGAATGTAATGTAGACACTCTTACACTCTCTACATTGGCAAAATCTTTTCCGCAAAATCTTTGTAATCTTTTCTCAAGGTCACGACTCGATGCTCGTGTAAAAGAAATAACAGCGATTTTATCTGCATCAATTCCTCTTGATAAAAGCCACCTTACGCGTTCTTCTATTACCAATGTCTTACCTGTCCCTGGCGGGGCAATTAATCTAACCAATCGATTCTCATCATGAGCCGCTTGTAATTGTTCCGGTGTTAATTTAGGAGGAATATAGGATTCATTAATTTGCTGTGTGTGAAAATTAATATTTTCTTTAGGATTATTTTGTACTTTTTTGAGAAAATTACCAAGACTTGTAGAAACTTTTACTGCTAAATTTTCTGGTGAATTGAATTTATCTCTGACATGCCGAGATTGAATAACATTTAAGAAATCTCTTAAATGTTGAGCAATTTCGCCATCATCTTTATATTTCAAATCCCGTTCTATGGAGTTATCTATGATAAATGGTAATATTGGAATTTCACGCTCAAATGCCCATTCATATTCAAGTTGAACAAGACTTTTCTGACCATCACAAACAATATACTCACCATTACAGTTTTTATAAGTTGCTCCTTTTGGGGGGGTAAAACCATATCTATGTGCATAAATTCCTATAAAAATATCAGCTTCTTGTAACTTATCATAACATAGTTGAATTGACGGTGAGGGGTTAGCCCCAAAATATTCCATTGTAATGGGATGACATTCTAAGCGTTGTATAACATCAATGACTTTTTGACGATATTCTACTAAATCATCATACGTTGAACTGATAAATACACAATAGAGTTTATTCATTTTTATACCCATCATCAATTTAAGAATTACTGTATGATTATAGCATAATTTTGCATACCAAATATTAACGATTCCAATTGAGGATAAACGATATGGGCTATAATATCCTTAGCACGAGTTTTCGCATATAAGGATTTTTCCAGATGACCCAGACCTTCAAACCCCGCCCGCATCAAGCCGAAATTCTCAAATATACCCGTGGACGCA
>DAOTUO010000055.1:0-3323 GCA_034436595.1 Anaerolineae bacterium
AATGACACACAGACTGGATGCTGAGGTCATCCGCTCTTCTCTTATGTAGCGGCAGACTGCTTTCGCCGCGCCCCACCGCGACTTTCTCTCTCAATTGGCAAGTCCCCAAATTTTGCCTATTTTTATTTTATCTTTGAGGAGAAGAACGCATGACATACGACCCTAAACAAATTGAATCGAAGTGGCAACAACAGTGGGAAGATACCCACCTGTATCGGTCTGTGGTGGATTGGAATAAACCCAAACATTACGCATTGACCATGCTACCTTATCCCAGTGGCGATTTGCATATCGGTCACTGGTTTGCGATGACCCCATCCGATGCCCGCGCCCGTTATATGCGGATGAAGGGCTATAATGTCCTGTTTCCGATGGGATTCGATGCCTTTGGTTTGCCCGCAGAAAATGCCGCCGTGCAACGTAATATTCACCCATATAAGTGGACAATCGACAACATCCAACGGATGCGCGGACAATTGCGGAGCATGGGCGCGATGTTCGATTGGCAACGGGAAGCGGTGAGTTGTGACCCATCCTATTACAAATGGACACAATGGTTTTTCAAGCAATTTTATGAGGCGGGATTGGCATATCGTGGCGAAGCGATGGTCAATTGGTCGCCCACTCTGCAAACTGTTTTGGCGAATGAGCAAGTCATTGATGGCAAAGATGAGCGCACAGGTCAACCCGTTGTTCAAAAAATGATGACCCAGTGGTTTTTTCGTTATACACGCTATGCCGATGAAATGTTGAATTTTGAAAAACTAGATTGGCCCGAACCGATAAAAATCATGCAAACCAATTGGATTGGGCGCAGTGAAGGCGCATTTGTGACCTTCAAAACCGAATCGGGCGATGACCTGCTGATTTATACCACTCGCCCAGATACGCTATGGGGTGCGACCTTTATGGTGCTGTCGCCAGAACACCCACTGGTAGATAAGGTCACAACACCCGACCAACGCGAGGCGATTAAGGCGTATCAAGAACAAGCCGCCCGTTCCACCGAAATTGAACGGTCATCAGAAGACCGCGAAAAAACCGGTGTGTTCACAGGGGCGTATGCGGTGAATCCGGTCAATAATGCCCGTGTCCCCATTTGGATAGCCGATTATGTCATGGTGACATACGGCACAGGGGCAATTATGGCAGTCCCCGCCCACGATACCCGTGACTTTGCATTTGCGCGGAAATTTGGATTGAAAATCGTCCCTGTGATTCAACCACAAGGGGAATTGTTTGATGGCGATACCATGCCAGAGGCATACACAGGTGATGGTGTGATGGTCAATAGTGACCAATTTAACGGGACATCATCCAACGGTATGAAGGGGCGCAAAAATCCCGCCATTGATGGTGTTATCGGCTGGCTAGAGCAAAAAGGGATTGGCAAGGAAACGGTGAATTATCGCCTGCGCGATTGGCTGATTAGTCGGCAACGCTATTGGGGATGCCCCATTCCGATGATTCACCGCGCCGATGGCACACTAGAACCGGTGGCAGATGTCAACCTGCCCGTGATTTTGCCCGAAAATGTGGATTTTGACCCGTCTGGGCGCAGTCCATTAACCTATTATGACCCATTCTTGGTGACGACCGATAGTGATGGCAACACCGTCCGCCGTGAAACGGATACGATGGATACCTTCATGTGTTCATCATGGTATCAATATCGGTATCTGAGTCCAAATTATACCGAAGCGCCATTCGACCCCGAAGAAGCCGCCTATTGGTTGCCTGTGGATGTGTATACAGGCGGGGCAGAACACGCCACCATGCACTTGCTATATACCCGTTGGTTCACCAAAGCCATGCGCGATTTGGGCATGTTCGATGATGCTATCGCCATTATGCGCCAACACGGACGTGATGCAGAGGGTGTGTTGGATGAGCCGATGCTGATGCTACGCAATCAGGGGCAAGTGTTGGGTGGTGAGCGTCCAGGGGATTATATTATCGCTACGGGCAAATTTGTTGGTGACAAGCTATTCGCCAACACGGTCAAAGTGGTCGGTGGCTCAAACGATGTGCCAAAGGGCTTTGACGGTGTGTGTGGCGAGATTGTCAAACGCACCGAAAATATCATCACCATAGATATGGCTGGTGTAAAGCGTACCGTAGAAGTCGTGGATGGCGCAAAAGTGATTATCCCCGCTATCGAGGGTGAAAACACTGTCAATCAACTGAAGCACCATCTGGAAATTCAACGTATGTCCAAGAGCAAGGGCAATGTGGTCAATCCAGACGAATTGGTCACGGCGTATGGGTCTGATAGTGTGCGGGCCTATCTGATGTTCGCCTTCGATTGGGAGAAGGGTGGACCTTGGGACCCCAACGGCATGAAAGGGGTCGTTAATTGGATTAATGATGTGTGGGATATGACCATCGCGGGTGCGCCCATCACTGGTGACGGTGATGCCGATGTGAACCGCGATGTAGAACGCAAGGTGCATCAAGCAATTGACCGCGCCATATACAGTTTTGAGCGATTCAGTTTTAACACCGCCATTGCGGGTTTGATGACCCTACGCAATGTGTTGCGCGAGGCGATAAAGACCAAGCAAATCGGCAAATCCACATGGGAATTTGCCATGCAGACCAATGCCTTGCTGATGGCACCCATTACCCCTCATGTCGCAGAAGAATTGTGGGAAAAATTGGGGCAACCCTATAGTGTGCATAACCAAGCGTTCCCCATGTATGACGCAGAAAAAGCGGCGGAAGATGTGGTATCGCTGGTGGTGATGGTCAACGGCAAACCGCGTGAAAGCGTCAGTGTTCCCGCCGAAATTGGCGAAAAAGAGGCGATAGACATCGCATTGGCATCGGCATCGGTCCAACGGGCGCTCAATGGCGCACAACCCAAGAAAATCCTGTTTATCGCAGGACGCAAAGGGCAAGAGCCAAAAGTGAATATCGTGGTATAGGCAAAATGTAAAATATCAGACAGGCGCAATCATAGCATATTGGTTGCGCCTGTTTTTATAATGTATGCGCGTTTATTTTAATCGAATCCAGTATAACCCTTGTTTTTCAGGTTCTGGACGTAGTTCAAAGGCATTAGGATGGTCTGCAATGAGTTTGAGCAAACTATGATAGTTTTTATTGGGCTTACCTAGTTTTTTAGGATTTAGGTCAGTAAATGTTTCATGTAGGTGGTGTGATAGGCGGGAGAAATTAACCCACTGCCCATTGCGTTTGCGAATAAACTCAACTGCTACTTTTATAACATCATCTATATTGTAGTTCGTGTCTAAAATAGAGTTTTTGTTATTTATATCAGGTTTGAGAACTTTTTTGTCTTGACTGTTATCTAATGGTAA
>DAOTUO010000056.1:0-3276 GCA_034436595.1 Anaerolineae bacterium
TCGGTCACGGGGTAGACGGCTGTTTCGGTGACAAAGAAGGCGGCTAGGGTTTGTTGGGCATAGCGACTGACTACTGTCGCAGTGTCTTGTATGCTCAATGCCGTTTGTTCTTCAATAGGTCTGCTAGAGCGGGCGGTGAGTTCCAACGAATAGACGATAGCACTTGATGTTTCATCCAATGTTGGGCTTGGTGTTGGTGTAGTGGTGATGGTGGCGCTAGGTGTGCTAGTTAGAGTGACAGTCGGGCTATTGGTGATAGTGGGTCTGGGGGTATTGGTCGCGGTGGCTGTGCTGGTCGCCGTGACTGTCGGTGTTGGGCTGGGCAAATCGGTTGCGGTGGCGCTGGGTGTTGTGGTTGGGATAGCCGTGGGTTCAACGGTGATTTCGGCTTGTGTTGGGACAATATTTGCCACCGCCACAGGCGCTTCTGGGGTGTTTTCACTCACCGAATCGGTAGAGGCTGTGATTTCTACGGTAGTTTCCACAGGGGAAGTTGCCTCTGTCGTGGATGTTTCTTCTGGGATAACCACAAATGTGACTTCGCTAATAGCAGACGTTTCTTCTGTCACAATAGGGGTGATTTCTGCGCTGGTGGCGATAATATCCACATTTGAGGCGGAAGTCGCTATTTCGGTATTGGTCACGGATGGCGTTGTCCCACTGTTGGATAACACGAATACAACCCCTAGCGCGATACCTATCATGATTGCCAATGCCATTAAAATGATAGCAGGCTTCATGGCGTTGGCACGTTTATTAAATGGGGTGATACGCACAATAATGCCAGTCGTATTATCGGGTGCGCCCCGTTCCAGTACCATCGCTACCAATTGTTGCATGGCAATATCGGGTGGTTGGTTGGTGATAATGGGCATTAGCTCGTTTTCGCGTACTAAATCCCATAAGCCATCGGAGCAGATGAGGAAAATATCGTCCGATTGGGCATTTACCCGCCGATAGACAGGCTCAACACCACCCGGTTGCCCCAAAAATGCGGTCACATTCATATTGCGACCTTGAGCCGCCTCTTCTTCTGTGATGAGACCTTGTGCGAGTTGTTCTTCTAGTACACTTTGGTCTCGGCTGAGGCGTTCAATAAGATTCCCGCGTAACCGATAGACCCGCGCATCGCCCACATTGAATAAGACGATCTCTTTAGGATGTACGATAATCCCAGATGCGGTTGTGCCAATGAGGGTACGCCCCAATTCACCGGCCTTCGCAATCACCGCATTATTGGCGAGTTGCATCGCGCTTTTTAGCCGATTTAACGGGTCTCGGTCTGGATTTTGTAGGTCATAATAGGCGGCTAGCAACGTATTAACAGCCACACTGCTGGCTTCTTCTCCAAATCCCATCCCCCCAATGCCATCTGCAACCACAAAAAACGCGCCTAGTGCTTCTTCGGGAGTATTTGCTGTGGGGATAACATAGCGGAAGAAATCTTCATTGCGTTTACGTTTACGCCCAACATCGGTTAAGCCAAAGGCTTCGAGCGATTTAGAAAAATCAGCCATAATTGTTTACTCACAAGACATAGAGGGCAGAGACTAGCCCTGCCCATCGAAACTAAAAATTAAAATGATGCGGTTTTGCTGGTGTTGCTGGTCATCTCAAATTCTATCACGGTGGTTTTACCCAATTTAATGGTGGCACGCGCCCCCAATGGATAGCGCCCACTGATTACCTCATCATTGACCTCAACCCCGTGTGTATTGGGTTTGTCTATAATATAATATGCGCCACCATCAAAGATGATGTCGGCATGTTCCCGCGAGACATTTTTATCGTGTTCGATATTGAGGTCATTCTCGCGTTTGCCAGACCGCCCAATCCAGAATAAGACTTTGCCAATAACCGCTGTTGCCCCTATCATGCTGGTATCCAGTGAATCGGTGATGGTGAGGGTGGCGGGCAAAAATACATTGGTGGATTCTTCTGCCAATCCTGCCATGCTCATGCTAATTTCGGCATTGGTCATATTGGGGTCATAGGCAGATGGCACATTGGTTGCATCGCCATAAATCATAAAATTGCCAGTCGGTTGTTCGCCATAGGGCATATCTTGGTTTGAGGATTCAACCCCATAGGGGGGCGGTGTATAGCCCATATTTTGCATCCCCTGACGCAATTCGCTAATCGAAATTGCTCCTGTCATGTTGGGAAGCGATGGTTGCTTAAGATTTTTCTCCCGTTGACGCGCAGACCGCACCAACCAGAACAATAAAAAGACGAGAAGCAAGACAATAATGCCAATAATCACCCCAACAATTGGCTGGTCAGCTATGACCTTGCCCAATTGTTGTACAAACGATGGTGGTTCTGGCGTTGGGGTGGGGGTATTGCGGGTATACCCAATCACCTGTGTAGATTCTGCCAAATCGCGTCCATCGGCATCGCGGGCGATAATCCGCAGGCGATATTCACCATCACCCACCCGCAAATTGTCTATTGGCACAAATAACTCGCCATTTTCGATGGTATCAAGTGCGAAACTGCGCGAATCGGTTAGGCTGTTGAGGTCGTTATTGATAATTTCGACCACCACCTGTTGAATCGCACCGCCATTTTGAAAGGTCAGTGGGATGATAAAATTTTGTTGTAGGGGGTCTGTTCTGGTCGTCCCGATGACGATAGCGGTGGTATTGACTGGGGCAGGATTGACAAATTCTGCCGTTTCACGGCTCAATACGCCTCCACTGGCATCTAACGCAACCACACGAATTTGATATTCGGCTTCTGAGACTAAACCGACCAAATCCACAATGGCACGGCGATTGTCGAGGTCGGCATCAAATGAGCGTACCACAATATCATTGGCATCGCGTAATTGAATGGTCACTCGGTCTATAATTTCGCCACCTTGCACATCCAAATTGAGGATAACCTGATTCTCTGCGAGGTTGGCTTCAATGGAATCTACACCCGCCCCGATGATGATGGTGGGTGGGGGTAGTTTGGGGTTAATAAATTGGCGCTCGTCACTATTGACCAATTGACCATTTTGGAAGGTGCGAATCTCGATGGTGTATTCGTTCTGTGGACTCAATGAGGCGATATTGACCGCTATCAAACCCGATGCGCGTACCGCATCCATATCAATGACGGGGGCGGGGTTTAATGGAATACGGAAACCGTTTCTATCGGTAATATCCACTTGCAGGTCGGTGATTTGCTCTGGTGAGAGGAATCGCAGGTTAATGTTGATGCTATCGCTGGTTTCTAAATAATCAATACTCTCAATGCTCGCGCTCACAGGGGCGGGTGTGTTGGTGG
>DAOTUO010000057.1:0-71716 GCA_034436595.1 Anaerolineae bacterium
GAGAGGGGGCTAAAACCTGCCCTAAAATGGGTTTCTCCCCCTTATCCCCACTGCGTGGAGAAAGGGGGAGAAACCCATTTTAGGGCAGGTTTTAGCCCCCTCCCCAAAAAATTGGAGAGGGGGTTGGGGGTGGGGTGAAAACACGTTTAATGATGAGTTATTGACATAATCCTATGAATTTGTTTTCGGTTCTCCATAATCTGGCTAAATCGGCAGGAATTTGCGCGGCATAAGTATGCGCCCTATCATCAAATGGCAGTGAAATAAGTCGTGTAAAGAATCGCTCCTGCTGTGCAAGTGTTTTCTCAACAGCATTGCTACCTAATGCACCAAAACGAAGCTCAAATTTCACAACACTACAAAGATACATATCTGTTTGTAATGTTGAATCAATTTTATTCAATATAGATTGTGAGCGCCCTGTTAAATAACGAATACAAGTATTGGAATCAAGCAAGTATTTCATTCTAATGGTTCCCGTTCTTCATATTCGCCCTGTTCCCAGCGCCTTAAATCTGTATCCCTTAATGAGCCATACATTTCATGCACAAATTTATGCCAATCCGATTCAATGATAATTTGTGATTCTTCTAAGGTATGTAATACCCGTTTCACTAATTGCCATTTATCTGATACTGGTCAATTGTTCCACTTCTTGAATGAGTTCTTCAAAATTCATCGCATACCTCGCTTTTTAATTTAATTATAGCAAAATTTATCCCTCTAAGCCCATTCTCCCCTATTCGCTTATCCCATCAAAGTGATAAAATGCACAAATATCGTCTTTAGACCGATGGAGAGAAAAAACCACTATGTCAGAAAATCACCAACGCCTTGTTATCCCAGGTCCCGTAGAAGTTCGTAAAGAAATTCTGGATGCCCAAACTGAATGGATGATAGGACACCGTTCCGCCGCCTTTGCAGACTTATTTGCCCGTCTGCAAAGCAAACTGCGCCAAGCCTTCTTCACACAATCGCGTGTATTTGTGCAAGGGTCATCTGGCACAGGCTTATGGGAAGGCGCTTCACGCAATTGTATTCGTGATGATAAAAAGGCGCTTCACCTTGTCGGTGGCGCATTTAGTGATCGTTGGGCAGAAATTAGCAAAGCCAACGGCAAACAAGTGGATATTATCACCGTGGAATGGGGTCAGGCACATACCCCCGAAATGGTCGCTGATGCCCTCAAAAAAGCGCCGTACGATGCGGTTTGCGTGGTTCACAACGAAACCAGCACAGGCGTGACCAACCCCATCAAAGCCATTGGCGAAGTGGTGCATGGTTATGAAGATACCCTGTTCTTGGTGGATACCGTCTCTGGATTTTTGGGGACAGAACTGCGCGTGGACGACTGGGGCATTGATTTGGCGCTCACCAGTTCACAAAAAGCCTTTGCGCTCCCACCTGGGATTGCTTTTGCCGCCGTGAGCGACCGCGTGTTGGCGCGTGCCAAACAAATTCAATATCGTGGCTATTATTTCGACTTCATCGAAATCGAAGAAAGCCTCGTCAAAAATAACACCCCATCCACCCCACCCGTTGCATTGATGTATGCCGCCGATGTGCAATTAGACTCCATTTTGGCAGAAGGCATCGAATCTCGTTGGGCGCGTCACCTCGCCATGCGCGATATGACCCACCAATGGGCATATACCAATGGCTTTGGCATATTTGCGCCAGAAGGCTATCAATCTGCCACCGTGACAGCAGTAGATAACCGCGAGAAAAATATCAATGTGGATGACATGGCAAAATTCATGAAGAAAAAATTCTTCGAGATGGACAAAGGCTATGGCAAAATCAAAGGCAAGACCTTCCGTATTGCCCACATGGGCGATATGCAACCAAGTTTGCTAGAAGAAGTGTTGAGCGGACTCACCGAATTTGTGCAAGGGTAATTTATTATATAATGGGAGATATGAGCAGATACCTTGCACATACACCCCATTAAAATCCTAAGGGCGCAAATATGTTGCGCCCTTACACTTATGAGAGGGCAAACTAATCATGAAACCCCATCTATTTACCCTATTTATCATCGCATTATTGCCCTTACTCATCGCGGGTGGGGGGAATTCTATTAGCGCTATTGCCTTTGGCAATACGGGTAATACCCCCCAAATCGCGTTAGATGATAGCAAGTTACAATTTGTGAGCATTGAAAATATTGGTGGCTCGCGGGATGTGGTGGGCTTACTTGAAACCAATATCACCCCTGCAATAGAAGAAAGAGGCGATGGTATAGACCCGCGTGGTGCGGTCATTTCACTCAACGGGGAGATGATTATCGCAGGGCGCTATAATCGTGAAGCCCGTAGTGGCAGAGTATGTGCCTATCACTTTACATCCAATGCCACTACCTGCACCGATTCCATTGATGATTTACCTGTCTTTTTAGGCGGATCTTGGTCGCCAGATAGTCGCTATTTGGTACTCAATACTGATATCGAACTTATTAGATCTTCTAATGAGACGGATATTCTGATTTATGATAGTCAAGAAAATCGGCTCATCAACCGCACGGATGATGGGGTTATTGGGAATGATTTTATGATGGGTGATAGTGCCGGAGAACGGGCGCGTGTTTGGGTAGATTTGGGCATGACATTTGCGCCCAACGGCGATTTATATTTCTTCCGTAATGCTATAGACCCCACATTAGACGAATGGCGTGCCGATTTGATGCGAATCTCCGCCAGTGACATCACAAGCACAAGCACCCCAGAGGTCATTTTCCGTCATCCAACCGACCGCGCTTTTCCTGTCTTTCGCACAAATGGGTACGAAATATTTGATGGGATAATGAGCATCAGCCCCAACAACGAATATTTAGCTTATAGTGCCATGTCCGCGGGGGGTGAAGATCCCAATAATGGTGTCTGGATAATAGATCTTACCCAAAAATCGGACAAAGATCATCTAAACAATGAGCGATTCGGGACAATTATGGCGGGGATGCCTACTTGGTGGTTGGAGATGTATTCATCGGAGTGGCTAGGCGATTTCTCTGCACGTAGTTTAGCATGGTCAGCCGATAGCGATCGATTAGTGATAATGTTCCATTCGTTTAGATACGAAAATGATGACATCCTTTTTCCACTCCTCAAATATGATGTCTCTACGGATACACTCGAATCATTCTATGACTATAGCACCATCACAGAAGATATCGATTTACCACAAGCTACTCTGTTTGATGATGTTTCACTGATGGCAGATAATCGGCTTGTAGCTGGTGTTATTTCGCCCACCCACAATACGGTGTTTTATATTGGACGCGATAATCTCACCGAAGACTACATTTTGTCGGGTATGGTTATTACCGAATCGGGCTTCACCACACCACGCCGTATGGCATCTCTATCCGATTTTGTACCACGTAGTAACACATTCACCAGCATTGGCTATAGCGGGTCTACTGTCCGTATTTTAGCAGGTTCTAACCTCATTACCCTAACTGAGCAATAATAAGGAGAAACAATACACATGACCTATCATGTACTCGCACTCGATAATGTAGATAAAAAAGCGATTGAACTGCTCCAAAATGTAGACGGATTCAAAGTCACCGCGGGCAATTTGCCCCGTGAAGACGTGCTAAAACTCATCCCAGATGCCGATGCCATTGTCATCCGTAGCACTACCCAAGCCGATGCCGAATTATTGGCACTCGCCACCAAACTCAAAGCCATCGCGCGTGCGGGTGTCGGTGTGGATAATGTGGATTTGGACGAAGCAACAAAACGCGGAGTTGTCGTGATGAATACCCCCGATGGCAATACCATCGCCACTGCCGAATTTGCCTTTGGGCTGATGTTGGCATTGGCGCGTCATATCCCCACCAGCTATGTGTCGCTGAGTGGTGGCAAATGGGATAAAAAATCATTTGTCGGTGTGGAATTGCGTGGCAAGACATTGGGCTTGGTCGGATTTGGTCGCATTGGGCGGGCTATGGCAAAACGTGCATTGGCATTCGATATGACCGTCATCGCCTATGACCCATTCATCCCAGAAGATGTTGCGCGGGATTTGGGTGTGGCGCTGGTGGATTTAGATACCCTCTATTCCCGTTCCGATTTTATCAGCCTGCATAGTGTCATCACCGATGACACCAAAGAGATGATTAACGCCTCTAGCATCGGCAAAATGAAAAAAGGTGTACGGATTATCAATGCGGCGCGTGGGGCGCTCATCAACGAAAATGATTTGGCAGAAGCCATCAAAAGTGGTCATGTGGCAGGTGTCGCCGCCGATGTGTTCACGGTCGAGCCACCCCCAGCCGACCATCCCTTGCTCAATTTGACCAATGTGTTGCATACCCCTCACCTTGCCGCCAGCACCACAGACGCGCAAATCAATGTGGGGATTGATGCCGCCCAAGAAATCATTGACGCATTGACCAAAGGCGAATTCAAAAATGTGTGTAACCCGATGGTCTTAGCCCGCTAATAACGATTATCCCCACCCCCTAGCCCTCTCCCCACGTTGTGGAGAGGGGGTAGATTGTAGGGACATGATAATGCAAGTTAGTTTTTTAATACGGAATATTTTTTGTGGCTGACATACAAGGCTAACGCCTCTAGTCAGCCGGTACATCCCTTAAAATAGGCAGAATTGTACTGGACGACTAGCGCAAAGCACGTATGTCGTCCACAGATAAAAAATATTTTATACCGTCTTTATTTACTAACAATCATTATCATGTCCTATGCAGGGGATAAAATTCATTCAAAAGTGACATCTTATGCTCCGTTGTGGAATAGATAGCATCGAAATTGAGCGCATACAAGACGGTATCCAAAAATTTGGAGAACGATTTTTACGCCGCTTTTTTACCGATGGCGAGCGTGCCGATTGTGGCGAATCGCCCTCGCGCCTTGCCGCCCGTTTTGCGGGGAAAGAGGCGGTGGCAAAGGCACTCGGCACAGGCATTGGTGATGTGCGTTGGGTGGATATTGAGATTCGCAACGGGGTCAATGGTCGTCCCGTGTTGGTGCTACATGGGGAGGCGATTCGGCTATCGGATGAATTGGGCATCACCCAATGGGATGTCAGCCTCACCCACACGAAGGATTTGGCGACTGCGGTAGCAGTGGCGCTGTGATATTGATTTAGCAATAACAAATAGCAAACTAGCTGTCAAACAAAGATAATTGTTTCTGTAGAATTTCTTCGCTATCATCAGCATCTAAGATACGCTTTAGCTGTGAGATACTAGGTAATTGAGTTTCTGAATGATTATGCAAAAGTTTTGCACCATTTGCTAAAAAGTGTGAACTGGCAGAATCTTTTAATGGTTCAATTGTTTCGTATTCAGAAACAAATAACGGAACCTGATATTTGAGTGCCTGTTGTCCCGCATCAAATGTTCCACCTTCAGTTCTTGGCTCAACAATTAATAACGCATCAGACAATGCCAAGATAGTTTTATTACGTTGCATAGCATAGCCCACATTCCATTTTGCACGGACTAGGAATTCAGAAACAATCAAAATATTATCGGGAGTAGCAATTCGTTTTAGTTCTTGGCGCAACTTAAAGGTTTCAATACCTTCGGCAATCACAATAATTGTGCTTCCGCCATTTTCAAGTGCGGTTAAATGAGCAATCGTATCTACCCCTTTAGCATGTCCACTAACCACAACCCAGCCCATATCAATACACTGCTTGGCAACATGAGATACAACTTTTAACCCATGCTCACTGACATTGCGCGAGCCAGAAAAACCAATACTTGGGTAAGTAAGTAAATCTAAATTTCCCCATACATCTAATGACAGAGGGGCTTTTTTGTCTAACACCTCTATCAACCTCTTGGGATATTGGGGTGATTCTACTGCTAATTTGCTAAAAATAGTATCCATCTTACATCCTTAAACATCACTTTGGGTTTTAGTAGCAACAAGTGCTTGGACGATTGCGCCTTTATCTTTTAGAACTCTTGCTAATTCAATCAGAGTTGTCCCCGATTGACATATATCATCAATAATTGTAACACGCTTTCCAACTAAAGAATCAACTGTCACCTCAAAAGCACCATAAATTGTATTTTTCTTATCTTCATAGGTATGGATATTCTTCATTGGTGGTGTGGCACGAGTCTTTCTTACAAGGGTTGTACCATCAGGTATCCCCATATATCTATGGATATAATCCACAATACGTTTTGGGGTGTTATTACTATTTGATTTAGAACTGGGCATTGGAATAAGAAAATCTGAATGTTGATAGGCGGGATGACGCTCAAAAAATCGATAGTAATACCATATCAAAATTTGGGCTTGTTCTTTTTGGAAATCGTATTTTGTATGATAGACTAAATCTCGTAATCGCGTAAAACTACCGTTTTGATAATGATAATCTATCGCAAAGGCTTGTATAAGCCCTATATCTAAATAAACTCTATCACTCAAAAATTCAAAGAAACTTTGTAGTTGGCTATAATGATCCTCCGATAACGGATTCATGATGGCGAAAGCATAATCATATTCTTTGGTTAGCGCTACAATATCCGAAAATTGATATTGCGGAAACGTATCTCGGATAACATCAGCATACAATTCTTCACAAACCAAGAAATGCCTACATAACCATTTGGCATTCGTTTGATATTATACCGCTCTAATCTGTATGTTTTCATCTACTCACACCCACCCTGCACCACACCCGCGACTGTTTCGCCTGCCAGACGATGACCCGCATCGCTCCAGTGGCTATCATACGGGTAGTAGGTCTGCACGCCATCGCCTGCCATATCCAAAAATGCGGGTAGCAGGTCTATCAGCGTCCAGCCATCCATATCCGCCAGCATATCTGTGACCACGCCATGCAAATTATCTTTATTCGCATCCCATGTGGTATAATCCACCGCGCCATCGGCAATATCCAACCAGCCAGCATCGTTGAGCATCAGCCGTCCGCCATTTTCTAGCACATATTGGCGGTTGCCTTGTGGGTCGGCATACGGAAAATAGATGTGTTCCTTGCTAGTGATATACACCAGCCCCAAGCACGCATCCCCCGCCATCGCTTGAATCTCTAGCAACGACTCACGCAACATACGGATATTCTGCGATTGTGCATAGGTCTCACTATCGCCATTGAGCCACCACAAATAACTGCTCAGATAGGCAATATCGCCCAAATTGGGGTGCGATAGTGGGTATAGATACCAGTCACGGGTGGGAATCCCAAACGCCTCTGCGGGGGCATCTGGTGGGACGGCGGTGGCGCTACTGGTGAGCATTTCACGGGTTTTGAGTGCCTCTTGGGATGTGGCGATATTGCCCAAATCATTCCCCTCAAAAAATGCGATGAGTATCCATTCATGCCCATCGTCACCATAATCGCGCATGATTTGGACATATTCCAACGGACCAAATCCACGCCAGCCTAAATTACGGACAGGCATATTGAGCGCCCCCGCCAGATAATCTATCCACGGGGTTTGTCCGCCATCGGTGAACGAATCGCCAATGGCAATGATTGGGTAGCTATCGGCGGCGATGGCAGGGCGGCGAAACCCATCCTCATCCCGAAAAATCGTCACATCTTCTAGCACACGATTGGTCGCAGGGGGGCGCACTAACCCCTGTTGATGGGCAAAATTATCGCCGTTGTAATCGGTGAAGATAAACCGTGTGCCACCTAATTCGATGTCACTGGCACTCAAAATGACCAAAACCGCTATCACCCCGATAGCCGTCCCACCCACCATCAAGCCGATATTGATGAGCAAATTACGATTTTTCATCGGCTAACACTCATCCCATGCGGGGACTTCTACATCCAACCCAGCAGGTTCTTGCATAAATATCAACTGCGTCTCGATGAGGAGGGCGTGCTTTTTTGGGATAATCGGATAATACTCTTTATCCTCGCGCAATTCCCAGGTGAGGACATTGGCACGTAGGTCGGTAGCGAGGATTCGCAAGGTTTTGCGTTGCAGACGGCTATCCATAATGGGGAAAACCGTCTCTACACGGTTATACAGGTTACGACGCATCATATCGGCGCTACCCGCATACATGCGCTGGTCTGGTGGTGCATTGTGGAAATAATAAATGCGCGTGTGTTCGAGATAGCGCCCTAAAATGCTCCTTACTTTGATATTTTCGCTCAATCCCGCCACACCCGGACGCAAGCAACACATCCCACGCACAATCAGGTTAATTTTCACTCCTGCTTGCGAGGCTTCATAGAGTTTCATGATGATGACATCTTCTTCTAGCTGATTCATCTTAAAAATCAGGCGTGCAGGTTTGCCCGCTTTGGCGGCTTCGATTTCATTATCAATCAAATCGCTCAAATTGGGATGCAGATATTCTGGGGCGACAAATAAGCGTTTGTACTCGGTATCTGGTGCATATCCTGTGAGCCGATTAAACAGCCGTGTCGCATCTTCGCCCACTTCCCTATCTGCCGTCATGATACATATATCCGAATACATGCGGGCGGTAGATGAATTATAATTACCTGTCCCCAAATGCACATAGCGGCGCAATTCATCACCCTCTTTGCGGACAACCAACGCTATTTTAGCATGGGTTTTCACCTGTAATTTTTCCACACCATAGGTCACATGCACGCCTTGATGCTCCATCGCCCGCGCCCATTCGAGATTATTTTCTTCATCAAAACGGGCTTTAAGCTCCACCAGCACCGCGACTTGTTTATCATTTTCGCGGGCTTCCATGAGCGCCTGTACAATGGGCGAATTTTTCCCCACCCGATACAACGTGGCTTTAATGGCGATAACGGCGGGGTCATTGGCGGCGGCGCGGAAAAATTCTTCTACCCCCAAAAAGGATTCATACGGGTGATGGAGCAGAATATCCTGTTGACGAATCACATCAAAAATATTCATCCCCAGTGTGAGTGATTCTGGCATTTTGGGGGCATACGGCGGATATTTGAGGTCGGGTCGGTTGATACCCGATAATTCAAATAAATTGGCAATTCCCAACATGCCTTCCATCAAATACACATCCCGCTTGAGGTCTACTTCTAATTCACCGATGAGCCGTTGTAACATGCCCTCGCTGATGCTCCGATTCACCGTCATACGCACCACCGAGCCAAATTTCCGTTCTTTGAGGCTATCCTCGATGAGTGTGCTAATATCCAACGAATCGCGCTCATTTTCGTAATCTATATCGGAGTTGCGGATGACGCGAAACGGGTGACACTCGACAATTTCCATGCCAGAAAACAGCAAATCGAGGTTATAGGCGGTTAAATCTTCAACGAACACAAAATGGTCTTGATAATTAAAATCGGACGGCTCAGCATATTGCGCCATCACCTTGCCCAAATTTACCAAACGGGGCAATACCTCTGGAATTTTGATACGGACAAATTCCAAATCATCCTCGCTATATTCACGGCGCACATAAACACCCAAGTTCATGCTCAAATTAGAGATGAATGGAAATGGGCGGGCGTGGTCTGCCGCCAGAGGCGTTAATACGGGATACACCTGCTCATAAAAATAGGCACGCAGGGCTTTTTGCTCAATGTCGCCCATTTCTGCCATCGGCAAAAAGATGATGCCCTCTTTTTTGAGGTCGCGCAATAGGGTGCGCCGTGTCGCCTGCATATCGCTCATCAAGGTTGTGATATGTTCGCGGATGGCACTCATCACCTGTGCCGGGGTCAATCCATCGGGACGGGTGACAGTGACACCCACCTGCAATTTTTGCAAATACGATGCCACCCGCACCATAAAAAATTCGTCTATATTATTGGCGACAATCGCCAAAAACTTGATGCGCTCCAACAATGGAATACTCTCATCTTGTGCGAGTGCCAAAACCCGTTGGTTAAATTGAACCGTGCTAATTTCACGGTTGATATAATTATCGGGTGTGAGACGTGCTTCCGCAGGGATTTCGATTGCTTTTTTCTTAGCCATTAGGTTTTCTCTGATTTTTCCGATTATCTATTTCATCATTATAATCATATCAGATTGAATTTTCTACGCAGGTTCAACAATACTAAAACACGTCTCAGCATTTATCATTACATCCGACAATCTCACTTGGATATGTGGGGTGTTGATTTGCAATACCCCATCGCTATAAGTCACGGGCAAATTGCTGATAATAATTTCTTGTTGCGCCACATTATCTATCACAACCATATCCTCGCAGGAAATTTTGCCATATTTGGGCATTATCAACTGGAACATAGACCGATGCAACACCCGACCATCCCCCAAAGACACCATCGTTATGGGGGTAAATGCCCGATACACTTGCCCCACCCCGCCATACCCAATCCGCAGAGTGCCATTTGCCTGTAGAAAGTCAATATGACCATTCACTTCATTTTGAAGGGTAGCGCACACCTCTGTTTGTGCTTGCAAAACCTGTTCATAGCCTATTTCAGATAAATCGGCAGGTGCATAGGGCATACCGAGCAAAATATCGCTCAAAGACTCACCCGCCTCCGCACGCGCCATCCAATTGGGGATGGTTTCATCGAATAACCAACACAACCCCGCCCCAATCTGATAGAACCGTGACCAGCCATGCCCCACCTCGCCCAATTCTGGCACGATGCCATAAAGCAATTGGCGTACTTTTTGTTCGATATAAGATGCCGTGCCTTCATTCCGTTCCATGAGGCGTTCATAATTGAGCAAGCTATCATGATGGCTAAGGCGTTGCCGTCTCATTTGCGCCAATGTCGCCATAAACGACAATTTTTTATCGGTAGACCAATTTTTCCCCAATACATCCGCCTCTAATTGGCAGAGTGTTCGATACTCTGGGTCTAAATCGGGATAGTGACTCATCGCCATAAAAAAATCGGCAACTATCGGCTTAAAGTGATGATGCTGATACACATGAAACCCCTCATGATAGGCAATTGGCACAAATGACTCCGCATCTTTGCCCACAATTTTCACAGGCATTGTTGCTGTTTGTGTGCCATTGATATTAGCGCTAGTGGCGGCGACCAAGTTTTGTGGGCGGTCTTGTGGCGGGTTGGGGTGGTTGAGATAGGTCACATCATCATCATCATAAACCGCAAACGGAATTTGGCTCATATCATAGCTATTCCATAGCACAGTCAATGGTTTTTGTTGTACCTCTTGGATTAATTCAACCGCCTGTGTCAATGTAAGCATGGTCATCACCTCATTAAATATTTTTGTTCATTCTATTGTAATGTCGCCATAACACAATTTTCTAGTCGCTATTCACTTTATCTATTTGACAAAATTAAAATGGCATATTTTAATTAATTCAAACGATTTGAACCTTTTTATATAGTTGTGCGTATAGTACATAACAACAAACTTCATCACACTCAGGATTTTCATAGGGCGCGTTGGCGCTCTCCTGCTACGACGCTCTATGAAATTGGTTTTATCAACATACACATTTTAGCGAGGAGAAATTATGATGACCGACCAAAAACAACACATTCGCACATTTTATGTTCTTATTTTTACACAAGTCTTTTCGATGATTGGCAGTCGCATCAGTGGCATCGCCATTGGTATTTATTTATTTCAACAGACGGGCAATGCCACCCCCTTGGCGATGGTCGCCTTTTTTAGCACCGTACCTATGGTACTTGCATCAAGCATATCGGGTGTACTTGCAGACCGTTGGGATAGGCGCATCGTCATGGTGCTATCCGACACGGGGCAAGCCCTTTGCACCCTCGCTTTATTTATCAGTTTTGCTTCTGGCAGTTTTGAATTATGGCACTTATATGTGATTATCGTGATTCAATCAGTATTTGGGGTGTTTCAGAGTCCCGCCTTCCAAGCCTCTATCACCATGCTTATCCCAGACCATCAACGTGACCGCGCCAACGCCATCCAACAACTAACAGGTCCATTGGCGGGAATCATTGCGCCTGCGGTGGCGGGTGTGGTCTATGCCATTGGTGAAGTCCCATTGGCAATTTTAATTGATATGCTCACCTTTGTAGCGGCGATGATAGTTATTTTTAGCATCCACATCCCTCGCCCCATACAAACCGAAGTCGGGAAAAAATTTAGTGGCACATTTTGGAAAGAAAGCTGGGCTGGGCTGGCATATTTGCGCCAAAATCGTCCCTTACTCTATAACATGCTCTATATCTCTATGATTAACTTTTTCTTTGCGGGCATGGGTGTCCTGATGACCCCTTATATTTTGGGACGCACCAATAGCGAGGTGACATTGGGCGTGCTTCAGAGTGTCCAAAATGTTGGGGCAATCGCGGGCGCGGTCACACTTGGGATATGGGGTGGCACACGCAAACGGATGACAACCATATTGGGTGGTATTTTAGTCGCAGGCATGTTTATAGGGATATTGGGTATGGCGCAACATGCCCTTGTGATGGGGGTGGTGATGTTTATCTTTATGTACCCATTGCCCATTGTGAACGGCTTATTTATGTCACTGATGCAAGCCAAAGTGCCACCCGATATGCAAGGACGGGTGTTTGCGGTGATGGAGCAATTCTCTACCCTACTCATGCCCCTATCGTTTTTGCTCGTGGGTCCGTTAGCAGATAACATCTTTTCACCCGCCGTCGGGACAGAAGGCTGGGCGACCTTTGCGCCCTTCGTAGGGACAGATGCAGGCAGTGGTTATGGCTTGATGATGGTAATCGTGGGTATTATTGGCACAGGCATTACACTGATTGCATGGGCAATCCCACAAATCCGCAATTTAGAATCGCTCTTGCCCGATTATATGGCAGAAGAAAAGCCCGTCACCGAGCATATTACCCAAGAAATACCGCTCACGACTCTACCAATGGAAGGTCAACCCGCCACATCATAATTTGACTTGTAATGAAAATGCGGTAAAAATGAGGATGGATTGTGTTGGTTGGGGAAAATCCATCCCTCGAAAGGGTTTTTATCGTATGTTTACAGAGTTAATGCGCGAGCCAGTGGGGATTTTTTTGGTGATTATGGGCGTTATCCTCATTGCACCAATCATCTCTAATAGCCTCAAATTACCAGAAGTGGTCGGATTAATCGGCGGCGGATTCCTAATCGGTCCATTTGGGTTAGCAATTTTGGAACGCAACGAAACCATCACCGCCCTTGCGACTGTGGGGGTCATTTATCTGATGTTCTCGGCAGGGGCAGAAGTAGACCTCGCCCAGTTTAGTCGTGTGAGACGTAAATCGGTCATCTTTGGGATTATCACCTTTGTATTTCCACAGGGGTTAGGCATATTACTCGGATTGGCACTCGGCTATAACGTCCCAAGTTCCATTTTATTGGGGTCACTATTCGCCTCGCATACCCTCATCGCCTTTCCCATTCTCACCCAACTCGGACTGGTCAAAAACGAAGCGGTGGCTGTGACCATCGGCGCGACTATTGTCACCAATATTATCGCATTGCTCATTTTGGCAGGTGTGGCACAAACCGCCACAGGTGATGTATCGGCGCTGTTCCTAATCCAACTGGTGATATTATTAATCATCTACGCGCTCATCATCCTCATCATCGTCCCGCGTATTGGACGGTGGTTTTTTCGGCGGTTTGCGGGTGGCATCAGCCTAGAAGTTCAGTTTGTCCTGTTGGTGATTTTTTTGGCGGCGTTCTTTGCCGAAGCCATCGGCATGGAAGCCATCGTAGGAGCATTTTTGGCGGGATTCGCTGTCAATGCCACCCTACCCCGTCATAGCCTCGCTATGACCCGTGTGTTATTTATTGGGGAATCGTTTTTTATCCCCATCTTTTTGCTGAATATCGGTATGTTGCTCAATGTGGGTATTTTCTTCACCGATGGACGTGCCTTGCTCATTGGCGCAGCGATGGTGGTGGCAGTATATATCACCAAATATGTCGCCGCATGGCTTACTGCCAAAATTTATGATTATAACCACAATGAAGTGATGGTGATGTGGGGCTTATCGCAAGCACAAGCGGCATCCACCCTCGCCGCGACATTGGTCGGTGTGGAATTGGGCATCTTTGATATTGCCGTGTTCAACGGGGCGGTATTGATGATTTTATTCACCTGTGTGACCTCGCCTATCATCACAAAACGCTTTGGTGAACGTATCAATGCCAATTTAGTGATTAACCCAGACCCCGCCCCCAAGCAATCACTATTTAGCCGAATCCTTGTGCCACTGGCCAACCCCGATTCGCAAGAAAATTTGTTGCGGCTCGCCAGCATCCTCGCCACCTCTAATAAAGGCACATTGCTTCCCCTCAAAATCACCCGTACCAGCGATAAGCAAATCTCGGTAAGCAAAAATATCAAACAAATGATGGATACCGTATCGGCATTAGAACTCGCAGAAGTCCAAGTGCAACCGATTTACCGCATTGATTATTCTATCTCTAAAGGCATCTTGCATAGCGCAACCGAAAACAATGCCAGTATGATGATTTTGGGTTGGAGCGCCGATGGCACAGTATTTAACACCGTCTTTGGAACGATTATGGATGAGGTGGTGTGGGAATCGAAAATACCCGTATTCGTGAGCAAAATCACGTCATCTATTTTGGTCAAAAAAGAGGTGACACTCATCATCACAGAAGATAGCATCCCTACCAGTGTTTTAGCAGAAACCCTCCGCATGGCGCAAATTATTGCCCAAACCATCAATGTGCCATTGGTCATCAAAGCCCATAAGACCTATTATGATGAGATTAAATCCCTCATCGCCAAATGGGAGACTCAACCGACCATGATACCTTGTATCCATCAAGACGCATCACACTTGAGTGAGGGAATTGACCCCAATGCGCTGGTACTCATCCCCACCAGTGGGTCACGCGCCCGTTTTCGGTCACGGTTTGGTAATTTGCCACAAGAATTATCAGAACGTACAGGCGCATCATTAGTTATGGTGCATTATCCCAAAATATAATCCAATGATGTTATAATCATCAAAAAAGGAGCATACCAAATGACTATCCCGCCATTAGTAACTGTCCCATTACGGCAAGATGAAGGAGGCGCTATCCGTATTGGTGATACCCGTGTTTTGCTTGAAATGGTGATTTATGCGTTTTTGCGCGGGTAAACACCAGCAGATATTGTACAAACCTATTCCAGCCTCAAATTGGATGATGTCTATGCGGTGATTACCTACTATTTACAAAACCGTGCTGAAGTGGAAGCCTATTTAGAGCAGGTGAAAGTGGAGAGTGCCTTAATCTGTGCCAAAATCGAAGCGACACAACCACCCATGCAGGCGATTCGGGACAACTTACTCAAACGGCTATCGGAGCAAGAATGATAATCCATATTACCACCGATGAAAATTTTGATGGTGCTATTTTGCGTGGGTTATGTATTAAAAATCTAGCTATGATTATCGGTGCTAGTGACTTATCAGAGTGGGATAATCTGGTGATATTTCTGCCATTTGGGGCATAAAAGATTGGCGATTAATCTTCGTCATCGGCAGATTTTTCGCCTTCTTCATCGTTCCAGCGCAATTCGGGCGGAATGACGATTTCTTGGGTATTCAACACCTCATTAAACACTTGCTCAATTTTTGCCTGTGTTGGCAAAATACTGGCATTGAGTTGGTTGCCTTTGCGGATGGGGAACGGGTCTAATCCGCCACTTTCTGCGCCCATCATCCGCCCAATCGCCACCAATTCTTGCGTGGTCAGTTGTGCCATAATACCCGATTCGTTATCGGTGTCTTTTGTGCCAAAAGCGCGATGAAAGGCGATGCGCTGAAATTGAACACTCGCCATATTTGCCACCACCAACGCATTGGGATTAAACCCGTGTGCGCGTAAATCTTTGGTGCGGATGAGCAATATGCCAGAAAAAAGGATGATCACCCCTGTCGTCTGAATGGGGGTGAATCTGTCGCCCAAAAATATCACCGCCAGCACAATCGCCACCGCAATTTCGGTGATGGCAAGCACAGCGGTTTGCATCCCACCTAATATTTTGACCCCCGCAAATAAAAATAGCCTCGCGGTGGCGGTGGTCAATCCCAACGCCACAATCGGCGGGAGTGCCTGTTCCAAAATCGGTGTGGGGATGGGGTCGCCCACTGCCAACCATACCATCGTGACCACCAACCCCATTGTGGTGAGGATATACAGTGTTACGGTGGGCGCAGGCATTTCATATAACACATATTGGCTGAGGACAACCGTCCCCGCAAACATCAACGCATTGGCGAGCATGAGTCCCACGCCCAGCCAGCTAATCGGCTTAGACCCAAATCCTGTGATGAGCAACATCCCAAACAACGCCAAACCCACCCGAATCGCGGTACGCCTGTCTATCCGTTCCCCACCAAACCGTGAGATGATGATGACAAATGCCAAATACATGCCATTGAGCAATTGTGCCAATGACGCATCGAGCAAACCCAATCCGCTATAATAAAAAAGTGAGCCGATGCCGTTAATAACACCAATCACGACACAGCCCAACAAGCCTGCAGGGTAAATATAGATATACCGCTTAAAAAAGGTGAAATAGATGCCCCACATAATGATGACGGCAATCGCTGTCCGAAGCGCCGCGACCGTAAACGGGTCTATGCCCGTGCGAATAGCCAATTTGCCAAACAGCGGCGCAAACCCCAAAAATACAGGCGCGGCAAATACCACCATCACATCCCGCGCAGTGATACTTTTACCAGTAGGCATTTACTTGGTTATCCGACTCAAAACTGGGCGTGGGCGTTGTACAACCAATGGCAATATCACCATAAATTGGCTCCCCGGACACGTCTCTGGGTCACGCCCCTGACTTTCTACCCAGATTTTACCCCCATGCGCTTCGATAATCCCCTTGCACACAGGCAACCCAAGCCCCAATCCACCACCACCAAAGGCTGTTTTGCTGGTGCTATGGAGTTTGACATCGCCCAATGAGCCAAATTGCTCAAAGATGCGTTTTTGGTCGGCAACATCAATGCCAATACCCGTGTCGCGCACCGAGAACATTACCTGTTCGGTTGTGGTTTGTGCGCGGAGGAAAATGCTCCCGCCATCGGGTGTGTATTTAATCGCATTGCTAATGAGGTTGTTAATGGCAATGCGGATAAGTTCACTATCCAGTTGGGTCTGGCGGGGCCACTGGGTGGGATCAAATTGGACACTGAGTTTGCGTTGTTGTAGCGGGTCATTATACGTATCCAAAATGCGTGTGACCAGTTGGCTCATATTGGTCGGGGAGAGCGCGAGGTCTATTTGTTTGGTCATGATTCGGCTGATAATCAGAATTTCTTCGATGACCCGTTGCATCCGTGTAATAGACTCGGTGAGGCTCTCAATGAGCAGTTTCACGCTTTGGTCGTATTCCGACATTTTATTGACGGTAGGATGGTCTTCTAGCAACCGACTATACCCATAAATGAGGGTGAGCGGGGTACGGAGTTCATGCGCTGTGACTTGGATAAAGGTCTCTTTCATGCCATCCAGACGCTTTAGCGACGCATTGGCTTCTTCTAGGGCGCGGATTCTGTCCTCCAAGCGCGACACCACTTCACGGGTATACCGCACTTGGGCAGAAAATAGCCGTTCAGAATCTATTGTGTCTTGTCCACCTTGCAGATAATACTGAATTTGGGTAATGAGCTTCTCAATATCCACTGGCTTTGATAAAAAGCCCGTGATACCCGCCGCCATCGCCATATCTTGCGCCCCGTGTCCTAAGGCGCTGAGGGCGACTATCGGGACGGTGGCAAAACGGTCATCGGCGCGCAAGGCAGTCGCTACTTCATAGCCACTCATATCGGGCAGGTTAATATCGGTGAGGATGAGATCTGGAAATTCGCTTCTGGCAATATCAATGCCCAACAAGCCCCGTTCTGCTAATAATACCTGATAGCCTGCATGGTTCAACATCCGCTCCACTAGTTTGCCACTGGCGGGGTCGTCCTCAATATATAAAATCTTGGGTTGGGTCATACGAAAAAATCCTTAGCGCAATTTCTCTATCAAATTTTGCACGAATGAATCATCTAAAAATGAGCCTTTTTGCAACAACATATCTATCTTACCATCAATTTGGGCATGTTCTTTCACTGTCAATTCTTTGGCAGTGACCACAATGATGGGAATATGTGCCAATTGTGGGTCGGCTTTCATCTGTTCAATCACCTGAAAGCCATCGACATCGGGCATCATCAAATCGGTGATGACCATATCGGGCGAAATCTGGCGGATTAAATCCATACCCGCCTTGCCGTTATGTGCCAAATGCACCTCGCAATCATCCCGACTTTCCAAAATACGGCTCATGAGGCGGGCGGCGGCTTCGTTATCTTCTATGACCACAATTTGCTTGTTCTGACCGTCCAGCGTATCAATGGCATCCACAAGGCTTTTCTCTGGTGGCAGGGCAATTGACTCTTGGGTATCGGATAAATCCACCAATTTTTGCCATTGCTCACCCAAAATGGTCTTTTCGACAGGGAGGGTATGCCCAGAGACATTGACCACCACCACATCATCGGGTTTGATGATACCCTGCTGTACCAATTTGAATAATCCCGCAAAAGTCACCCCTGTGGCGGGTTCTACCGATACACCATCGGTACGCGCCAATAGGCGGATGGCTTGAAATGCCTCTTCATCGGTGGCAGAGATAAAATGTCCGCCGTTTTCACCGACATAATCATATAGCAGTTCATAAGCGCGTCCGGGGTCGCCTGTGGCGAGGGTGGCAATAATCGTCTTAGATTTTTCAATCGGAGTCGCCACACGCTGTCCACGGTTATATGCCTCGACCATCGGGGCGCATCCTGTGGATTGAATCACCCCAAAAGCGGGCATTTTGTCGGTGAGACCCGCATCATACATCTCCTTAAAGCCCTTCCCCACCCCAATGGGACCCATGCCACCGCTAACCCCTTGCAAAAACCAATCTGGCACACGCCACCGTTTGTTACCTTCTAAATAGCGCCCTAATTGCTCGGCAATTTCGTAGGACATGGTTTTCATGGCTTCGATTGCCGCCACGCTTTTTATCCCCTTATCCAAAAATACCCCTTTGGAACGGGCAAATTGCGCCGCCAAAATTTTTGTCTGGTCATAATTGCCAGTGGTCTTGATGACCTCTGCGCCATAGAGTGCGGCTTCACGCATTTTGTCATTGGGAGTCAGACGGGGGAAAAATGCCCAGACCTTAATGCCTGCCCGTGCGCCATACGCGGCATAGGCGATGGCGACATTACCCGTGCTGGCGACCACCACCTCATCTATGCCCATCTCGACCAATGCCGAAATTGCCACCGATGCTTGACGGTCTTTGAAACTGCCTGTGGGACCTTGGCGCTCATCTTTGAGATACAAATTTTTTAATCCCAAACTCGCCGCCAATGCACGCGATTTGATGAGCGGTGTTCCGCCCTCCCCCAAACTGATGATATTCTCGGTGTTATACACAGGCAAAATTTCGTGATAGCGCCATAAATCGGGTGGACGATTGCGTAAATCGCTCGCCCACACCTTAAAGTCTATCTCATCCATCGCATAACGCGCTTCTACGATGGTCTCGCCACAATTGGGACACCCCCCCTTAAATTCATTGAGGTGGGTCATGGTGTGGCAATAGCTACATTCGAGGATGATGGTTTTTGTGCGTATCATGATTAGTTATTTCCACCCGTGTCTAAGTGCCTGCGGACATCTTGTATAAAACGGTCATATTCTTCTTGGCTAATATCCAACTTGTATAGGATATGGATATTCGACAACAAGGTTTGTTCATCGGAATTGAGGCTCAACTCGCCTGTGACGACAATCACAGGGATATTCACCGTTTCTGGATTAGACCGCAATTCTTCTAAAACCGCAAATCCATCTTTACCGGGCATCCGCAAGTCGAGGATGATGAGGTCTGGGTGACGACGTGCCACCATCGAAATACCTTCTGTGCCATTTTCGGCATAGAACACCCGATACGCCCCATTCTGATTGAGCAATTGCGTGAGCAAGCGAATAGAGGCGGGGTCATCATCAATAATGAGGATGCGCTCGGTGTTGCTCTCAATTTCGCCTTTTAGCACCGCTTTGATGAGGTCATCGGGCATATAAGGGCGTTGGATAAAGCTATGCGCCCCCAATTGATATGCCCGTTGTGAATCGCTATTGAGTGTGACCACAATCACGGGAATATCAAAGGTATCATCGCGGTCTTTGAGCCGTGTGAGGACATTCCACCCCTCACCACCCGCAAAATTGACATCCATCAAAATAAGCGTTGGGCGCATATTACTCGCCATTGCCTCTGCATACGATGGATGGTCGGCGGTGACAAGTTCAAATCCCTCTCGTTGTAAGGCACGGCGGAACTGGTCTACCATGTCTTTGTTATCTTCGATGAGCAAAATCTGACGTTTTGCCTGCATCACCTTTGGCGGTGGCGCACTCATTGGCTTCACAACCGACACCTCATTGGTGGTGGTATCACGGTTTGGCTTGGTATCGGTTTTCTCTACCTTAGCGGTTTCCATCGTCTTGGTGGATGGTTCATCGGCATTATTGGTCAATTTACCCGTCTTGGGCAATATCGGCAACGATTTATCACCATCCTCCTCAAGATTCATGGTTGGCTCGGTGGGCAGTGTGATGGAGAAGGTAGAGCCATGATGCTCGATAGATTCTGCGGTCATCTCGCCACCTTGCAATTCGGTGAGCGACTTGGCAATTGGCAAGCCCAAACCCGTGCCACCTTGCACACGGGTGAGCGATGAATCTACCTGACGGAATGGCTGGAAGATGAGGGGTAAATCTTTGTCAGAGATACCAATGCCCGTGTCTACCACATCTATCTTTATCATGATTTTGCCCAAATGATTGGCAACGGGGTATACCCGCAGGGTGATACCACCCGCATTGGTAAATTTCGCCGCATTCGAGATGAGGTTGAGCAAAATTTGACGGGTGCGGAATTCATCCCCGTATGCTTTGGGCAGGGTATTCGCTATCTCCACAGACAAGTCCAGATTTTTGTCTTTGACCAAGCCAGTACCAATTGCTTTTACCCCTTCAACCACTGGCTTAACTTCAAAATAGGCAAATTTGAGGTCGAGTTTTTCTGCCGCAATTTTGGCTTGGTCTAACACTTCATTAATAAGATACAGTAAGTGCTGACCACTGTTATAAATGGTCGAGAGGTCTTGCTCTTGCATTTCGGTGAGCGGACCATCAATCCCTTTGAGCATCACCCGACTAAAGCCGATAATCGAATTGAGCGGGGTACGTAGTTCATGACTCATATTCGCCAAGAAATCGCTCTTGAGGCGGTCTAGCTCCATCAATTGCTGGTTAGATAGTTGCAATTGATCACGCAATTGTGCCGATTGCACTACTGCCGATAGCGACCCCGCCATGGCGAGGAGCAATTGCACCACTTCGTAGCCATACGCATTGGGGCGGGCATCTTCTAAGATAATCATGCCGATAATTTGGTTGGTAAAGACCAATGGCACCAGCGCCACCGATTGCGTCTCTGGATGAATGGTCATATACCGATTTTCGTTCTCAACTTCGTTTAGCAAGTAGGGTTGCATATTTTTGGCAACAAGGCTAATGAGGCGATCTGGGTTATCTAGCCGGATTTCTTCTAGCTCATCGAGTGGTGAATCTGACCCCACCAATGCCACTGCCTTGAGGGTGGTAAAAGAATTGCGGGTATTAAAGGTGTCCTCATAACGCACAGGCACATAAACCACTACCGCGCTCGATTCTAGGGTGGTATACAACTGCTCCGCCACATTCACCAGCGATTTTTCGAGTGTATCGGCAGAAACCGCCGAAGCCGTCACATTAAACAAGAAGCTCATATTCTCTGCTTGCAATTGTGCCGTCTTATACAAACCCGCATTGTCAATTGCCACGGTAATTTGGGCGGCAAGTGTAGTAAGGGCTTTTACATCCTCTTCGTTAAAAGCGTTTGGCTGGTTTGATTGCACATCCAACGCACCCACGACCCTACCCTTTAGGATAAGTGGCAACGCCATTTCGGAGCGTGTGAGGGGCAAATATTCGTTTGGTTTATGAACGACTGTGGCTTCGGCAGTATCGGACGCGATTTGTGGCTCGCCCAATGCAGTCACTTGCCCAATCACGCTCAGAGACCCTTTTTGGAGTTTATGCTTAATCGCCAGCAATTTTTCACCCGGTTCACCCGTACTAGCGACCAAATCGGCATAGACATCTTGCTCATCCATCAAGAAAACTTGAACATGGTCATACCCAAATGAGCCTTTAATGAGGTCTACCACTTGGGGCAACAATTCATCGAGGTCAAGAATTTGCGCCGCATTTCGGCTGACCTGCGCCGATGTTTCTAGCTGACGCGCACGCCGTTCTGTTTGTTTGAGCAAGTACGAGGCTTCCATCGAAAGCGAGGCTTGTTCTGCAAATGCCTGATAGGTGCGGATTTCGCGGTCACTATGATAATGTTCTTCTGGAGATCCAAGCCACACCGCTCCAATCGCCCGTTTTGGCACACGCAACGGCACAATAATCACCGATTTTGCGCCCATCGCCTCAATACCCATACGGATGAGGTCGTCTATTTGTGTATTTTCGTCCACATTATCTATCGCCACCACAGTGGAGCTACTCAATAAATCCCATGCGGGAAATTGGTCACGAGTAAGGTTCAAGCCCAATAAGTTCACCGCATCGTCAACACTCCATCCCGCCGCCACATCCACAGCAGAAATAGAGTTTGTCCAGCCATTATTGGCATCTAGCAAGGCAATAAATACTTGATTGATATGGGGGGCAATCAGATAATTGACCAACACATCCAAGATTCCTTCCACACTATCGACATTGGCAAGGTTACGGCTGGCTTGATAGAGTGTACTAGTCTCTTCGAGCGAATTTTGAATTTGGTCAAACAAGATGAAGGTGTTCAACACCACCGATGCACCATCGGCAAGCGTATTCAAATAGCGGTCTTCACTCTCTGCGAAGCGGTGAATATCGCGGTAAGCAACAATTAAAAAGCCCGAATTTATATCTTTGGGTCGCAAGTGAATCGCCGCAAACGAGAGGATTCCCGCATCAAGCAAGGCTTGTTCGGCGGGTAGTCGCTCAATAATCTCTTCTAAATCATTGATATACACACCACCAGGGGGAATATCATAGCCCTCTAAAACAGTGATAAAATCAACGGGCAACGCATTAGGCTTTGTGATGCTATACAACGGCATATCACCCAATTGCAACCCGGCTTCTGGTGTCAAATAACCAAAGGCATAATCAGAATCGAAGGCACTCATAGCATCTTCTAAGACTGTTACCAATTGGTCAACATCACGGGCGCGGGCGATATTGTTGGTGGCATTATACAATTGACGCACTTCACGCACCGTATTGGCTTGCGACTCCAACAAAAGGCGGTTATCAATGGCAGTAGCGGACACATCGCGCAATTGGCTATAGACCCGTTCTTCGTTTTGGCTAATCCCGTATGGCACATCGCTCACCATCACCATCCAGCCATAGGGCTTATCGCTCCCAGATACCCGCACAGGCATGGTGACAACCGAGGCGATATTGGCTTCTTGTAATAAGTTTTTGAGCGATTCTGGCAAATCGTCCTCTAAAAGCACATCCTCAATAATCTTGATTTCGTCTTCATTCAAAAACGGAATAAACACATCTGCCGAGTCGAGTTGTTGGGTATGACTGCGGGTGATGGTCGGCTTTTGGTGAACATCCCATGTCAGGATAAAGGCATCAGTGGGATTTTGGAGCGCCAAATGCGAAATAACCACGTCCAACACATCATCTAAGCGCCCCGCCGCCGCCAATTGCAATTGTGCTTCATAGAGAGCTACCGTCTCGCGCAGGTTTTCTTGGAGTGTGTTTTCCAATGTCCGCAAGCTGGTGATGTCTTGAAGCGCCACCACAATCTGTTTAATCTCACCCCTTTCATCGCGGATGGGCGCGGCATTGACTAGTAGGTCAATCTGCATATCATCCACAATCACCGCCACATCGTCTGTGGTGGCTTCTTCACCCGTATTCAATGCCACAAAAATAGGCATTTCGTCGTGTGGATAGGGCAATTGTGTGCCTGTGCGATACAAATTGTATTTCTCGATGCTAAAGGGGGTCGTGAGGTCTATTTCGCGTCCCAAATAAATCTCTGCCTGTTGATTAAATTGGATGGGGTGCAATGTGACGGGATTTAATACCAACACACCTGCAGGTAATGTCTCTAAGATAGATTTGAGGTTCTGCTCCTCTTGTTGGGTTTGGCGGAACAAACGACGATTTTCTAGCGCGATAGACACTTGGGTGGCGAGTGTTTCGACCAATTGTTGGTCACGCATATCCAAATCTTCTGTATTGAGGGCGCGTCCCATCATAATCACGCCATAGCGTTGACCAGCGAGTGTCACAGGGGTAGCGATATGCTTGCCAAAGAATTGGACAACGCCATCTCTGACAACCTCATCCATCATTGCCACACTCGGATAATTGGCTGGGTCATTGACCAATAAGGTGCTACCACGCCGAACACTATCTATAAGGGGTAATTCAATCTCAAGGCTATACTGTAGCCCCTCTAACACATTAAAATCAGGGATTTTGCCCACCAACATTTCGAGCAAATCGGGGTTGGTCTCGCTCACGCGCATGAGCAACCAACGGTCAAAGTTGGTCTCTTCGGCGACACGGGCAAAAACTTCGTCTAGCCCTTGTGTGAGGTCTTCACCCATCACACGGTTAGCCAATTGAGCGGCTTCTGCCAATGCGAGCGCGCGTTGTGCTTCGATTTGAGCGCGGGATGCCTCGAATCTGGCTTCTTCTACCAAGCGCAAGTTGTCGAGCGCGATGGCGATTTGGTCGGCAAGTGCCATCATAAAGCGGGCATATTGTTCGCTAAAGGCACGCGGGCGCTCATGTTGGCACGCCACCACCCCAAACCACTTCACACGGGATCGAATGGGTGCAAGCACCAAACTCCATGCGCCGCGTTCCAATAGACGTGTCCGCAAATCGGGTTCATCTTTTAGGATCGGGTCATCGGCTTGAATGATGTTATCAAACACCAACGCCGTCTCGCGCCCTTCAATTAAGCGCCCATAGGGCAATTCTTCGGCAGAAACACGTTCCCCGCGTGCAAATTGTTGCGAGGTTGTCTGCTTGTTATGCCATTCATACGCCACCTCCAAATAAGGGGCGTTGGGGGTTGGATAGGGCCACGCCAGAAAGAGGGTGATACCCATCGCGCTACTCGTGCGTGAATCGGCTTCTTGAATCAAGAATGGACGCGCCAAATGCTCCACAGCCGCCGCATATAACCCCTCAAAATCTTGGGTGGTGGTGATAGCACGGCTGGCAACATACAAGCGACTCGTTTCATCTAACGCCGATTGTGCTGTCTGGAGCAAGCGCCGAATTTGGATTTGGCTACTCATCTGCCCGGTTAGCGCCCGATACACCTCATAATCGGTTGCCGATAAATCGTGCAGTTGGGTAGATGTGATATGAAACAGCGCAATGGGCTGATTGGCACTAAATAGCGGGAAAATCGCCATAAACCGATAGCCTTGTGCGCGTATCCACTTCACGGGGGTGGGCGCATTGGCATTGGCGGGAATTTCATCAACAATAATTTCTGGGTTACGCAAACGCATGGGTGAATCTGGGGTGATAAAAATAGGATAGACCGTATCGAGTTCTTTCACCGCGCCATGGTCAGATTGTGCCACCATCCGTGCTTGGGTGGGCCACCCACTGGCATCGAGTTCCCCTTCCAATAGGCTAAGGGCAAAATTGAGGGCGGGGTTGGTATTGGTCACAACTGCCGCATACACCAAATCTTTGGCAGATTGCGATGTGTTGATAATACGGCTAGCGGCATACAGGTTTTCGTTTCGTGCCACCTCTTGTTCGGTTTGGCGCAAAAGTAAGCGGTTATCAATAGCAACACCCGCTTGGTCACTGAGGGCGCTAAAAATACGCCCTTCACGCTCACTAAATTGGCGTGCCTGACTAAATGTGATGGTGATAAACCCGCGCCATACCCCGCGCACACTCATGGGGATGAATACCAATGCCAACGCATTGAGGCGTTCTAGTATGGTGAGGAATAAACGGTCTACACGAACATCTACCTGCGCGTTATTGATGAGTGCGATGCGGTCTGATTTCACATCGCGCAAAAATGGATGGTCGGTGAGGCGCAACCGCAACCCCACCAAATTTTCATCACCTTTATCGCGGGGGCGAATCGAATAATCTGCCGTCAATTCACCCCAAGTCGGTATCCCTGTTTCTTCAACCTCTAGCTCATTGAACATCCAAATTTGCCCACCAGAAGCATCTGTGGTCATCGAAACGATGATAGATTGCAAAATATCGTTTAATGAATCGGCTTCATTGAGGTATTGGCTCATTTGATAGAGGGTAGAGGTTTCGGTGAGGGTGTTTTGTGTCTCTTGAAACAGGCGGGCATTTTCGATTGCCAGCGCGACACGGCTACCAATCGCCTGCAAAATCACGCGGTCGCCATCGCTAAATTCTTGCCCCATATTTGACACCGCCACCAATTCACCAATATTTTCACCACGAATGATGATGGGTGTCTGAATCGTATCATCATGAGGAGTGATAGGGGCTTTGGCTTCGACATCTAGCAGGTTATACACATAACTGCTATCCAGATTAATGCGTTGCTCTGCAGATTCCCACGCGATACGGGTGAGTTGCTTATTGAGGCTGTCAATTTGTTGAATCCGCTTTTCGGTTTGGCTCAACAAACGGGCATTGGTGATAGCTACCGCCAATTGGTCTGCCAACAAATTATAGACGGGCAAATCTTCTTCTTTGAAGGCATTCGATACCCGACTTTGAATATCTAGCACGCCAATCACAGTACCCGCACTCCGCAACGGTAAGCCAAGTTCTGCCCGTGTTTCTGGGAGTAGTGGGTTTTGGGCATATGGGGCAGATTTATCTGTCCATTGGGTATCGTTCACGATGACCGGTTGCCCTTTTTCGGTGACAGTCCCAATGACCGATTCAGACCCAATCGGGATTTTGAAACTTTGTGCCAGCAATTTTTCGCCCGCTTTGCCATGACTATACCGCAATACGGCATTCATACGGGCTTCATCCACCAAGAATACTTGGGCATGATAAAAATTAAATTCGGAGCAAATAAGGTTGATGGCTCGGTTGAGCAACACATCAATATCATACAAATTGGCGACTTCTCGCCCAATACGGCTTGCCACTTCTAGCTCACGGTTACGCCGTTTGAATTGGTCATCTACGGTGATGGTCATGGTCTTGAGTGAGCGTTCAATATAATCTATCGAGCCATAAATTTGGGCGACTTCATCGGGTTGGGTGTTAATTTCCATCGTGAAGCGGGTATCTATGTTCAAATTTTGATTATCACGCACCAACCGTTGCAATGAGGTATTAATCACCTGAATCGGTGTGAGGACGGGGAGCAACAAATAACGGATTGCCACTGCAAATGACAACACAATAAATGCGACTACCCCCAAAATAGCGACAATACCGAGTATGATGGGGGACATCAACACAGACCAGTCATCCAAAATAATCACACGCCACTCAGAATTGATACCATCATACACATCTATGCTAGATGTAGACGCGACAAAGCCTGTATCTCCAAAACTTTGCAACGATAAATTGCCCGTATTGCGGTCTAAGAACGCATTAAGATTCTCGACATTCAGCGAAAAATTGGCAGAGGTGGCGATAATTTGATTTTGCGCGTCTACCAATACCAGTTGTCTGCCCTCTTGTATCGCAAGCGGGTCGGTAATCATATCATTGAGGGCGCTATTGAGGACATCTAAGCGAATTTCGAGTTGTGTAAACCCAAGTATGTTAGTGGCATTGCCCACTGTGGTCACAGGGATATTAATTTTGAGGATATTAAGCACTTCGGTTTCGGTCACTTGACGGTCTAGGCTCAAAAACGGCACGCCCGCTTGCCCACGCCCTAAAACTGCCTGCAATAGCACATCGTCTAAAGGCAATGTGCGCGACACTTCGGCAGAGATGCGGGTTTCGTTGGGCAAATTGACCACTTCACCCCATACCCGACCATCGCGGGTGATATAGCGTGCGCCATTATAGAAATTACGACGCAACCCAACAATATCATCAAATGAGCGCAACATATCGGTTTGTAATTCATTCAATGTCTCGTTAAATTGTGCCGTAGAAACCAACCGAATCAAACCTTGTGCATAGAGGCGGTTGGTCGAGCTATTAGCAAGACGGGTGATATTGTTGATGGGGTCAGCTAGATGTGTCAAGACCTTGCTCTCTACAGCAGATAGCGAGCCATTGGTAAAACGCCGAAAAAAATCAATGCCGGTTGACTGCCGATTGGAAAAAACAAAAAAGGCTATCAGTACCAAAAATACCATAATCATCAGGCGTACACGCCATAAAACCCGTGACTCTAACTTGAATGTACCAATCCTACGTGAAAAACGCGGTATGGCGGTGGTCTGGCGGTTAGAAGAGGCTGGTTGTGTCATAAAATATGCACCTATTCCGAATGTCCGTTATCAGACGATGAATCGTCTTCGAGGTTAGGAAGTTTGCTGGTGACAGTCCGTAGAATGGGGGCAATCTCTAATGGTTCACCACTCGCGGCTTTTGCCAATGCTAAATTAATGCTCACTTGTGGCACACGCAGGGCTTGCCCCACTTCGCGCACAGCCGTTTGCAAAATAGCATCAATCTCGGTTTGACTTGTTAATTTAGAGGCAATATCGTTCACCAATCGCTCCCGTTCAATGGCTCTCTGGCTTTCTTCAAACAGGCGGGCGTTATCTAGGCTCAACGCCAAACGTCCCACCAGCTCCATCGCTAATTGTACCTTCTCTTGGCTAAAATCGCTCACCGGAAATTCCCACTCCACAACACCTAGTGTCTGACCCCGCAATTGAATGGGGATAGCAAAGGGAATCGTGTTGTGGTCTGTGACTTGCCCGATGATAGCAACACCCTGTTTTAGTACCGAATCGCTCAGGTAATTTTTCTGTACAGTCGCCGTCCCAACGCTAAATTGGCTCGATAATGTCGCTTCGCGCCGATAATTCATATATTCGACCCATGTCGCGCGTGTTGCCACACGGTTGCTAACGGTCAATTCTTCCAAACGGCGCAACGATTCTTGATAGAGGCGGGTATTTTCGATGGCGATAGCGATTTGGTCTGCCATCGTCTGCAAAATATTGACCTGCTCGTCATTAAAACTATCGCGGAATTTACTCTGCACATCTAACGCACCAATAATTTTATCACCAATTTTGAGCGGGATAGCGAGTTCTGCACGGGTCTCTAATAGAAACTCATTTTTACGATGAACTTCGCTCTCTAGGGTATCTCTGGCGATAACCACCCGCGCTTCATCGGTACAACGCCCAATCACGCTTTGGCTACCCACTTGCAACCGATGTCCACGCGCCAACAAATTGCGCCCTGCATCGCCCGTACTGGCGCGTAAAATGGCAAATTGTTCGTCATCATCCAACAAAAAGATTTGGGCATGATACATATTGGGGAACACTTTAATGATGAGGTCTACCACCTTATCCATCAATGCTTGTGGCTCACGTTGGATGGCGGCAAAACGGCTCACCTCTTGGGTGGCTTGCAAATCGCGTACCCGCGCCCCAATCCGTTCTTGCAAATCGGTGAGCAAGATACTCACTTGCTCGCGGGTGTTGGCAACTGTGCGGGCTAATGCACCAATATCATCGGTGCGTTGCAGGTTAGAAATCGGCATATCATAGTCACCATCGGCAACCGCTTGTATGACATGGTTCAGTTCTTGAAGCGGACGCACCAAAGACAAATTGGTGAGGACGGTCAATATTATCCATATAATGATGAGGGCAAATATATAAATAGGGAATTGTTGCACAAATACCACCAAATTTCGTGCAAACGACACTTGCAAAGGGGTCTCTGTGATAAAGGCGAAGGGGGTGTTTTCGATGGGGGTATAATACCCCACATACTGCTCACCACCGACCGAATAAACTTGCGTGCCTACGTCTTGTACCAACGCATCCAGAATGGGGCTAACGGCTACTGATGACAAAGCCTGTTCACGATAGTCATCTTGGGCGATGACCAAGCCGTCACTAGTCGCCAAATAGCTAAAGGCTTCGACAAAGCCAGAATCCCGATAGAGGCGTGGCAACAATCCTGTTTGCAAGTTGACTGTCCCCACAACATACCCCACTGCCCCTTCAATATTGCTCACCACATAGACCACCTGAATTTGTGGATTATCGGATGTGCCTGTGGCGATAAGTGCCGATGAACGGTTGGTAAACTGTGCATTTTGCGCGGTCTGATAGGCGGCATCACCCGATTTATCTGTGCCAGCAGACACAACCGGAATCCGTTGCCCACGCACAAAATTGGTATTGCTCAACAACACAATACCATCCATATCAAATAATTCCACCCGTGAAAATAACCCTGTCTCGGTGAGGCGGGTTTCGAGGGCAACTGTGAGATCTTCTAGCACCCGTTCAACCGTACTATTAAATCCCATCAGGCGGATGAGCAAATTGCGGTTGGTTTCGTTTTCGGCAAAGTCGCTCATAGCGATAGATGTTGAGGTCAAAAATGTATTGACATCATTGCGCCGTTCAATCCCCTGAAAGCTGATATAAGCACGCAGATTGTCGAGGTCGGTCACACGGATTTCGCGTTCTAACAATACAAAAGCAATAACGGCGGGGATAGAAATAGCAATAAAAATTGTCAGTGCCAGCCTCGCCCAGATGGGGAATTGAAAGGATAGGCGTTGGATAAGATTACGCATCGGGTGTATCTCCCACAGATTGACTATCAGACGAAATACGTGGCACTTCACCCGTCAGGGTCGAGGTCATCTTCATCACATCGGGTTGCAATTGAATGTGGGTATGAATTGCCCCCAATGCGTTGGTAAACATCTGCGCCGCCAACGATAACACATCACGAACTTCTGTCGCGCCAATTAATTCTCTGGCGACTTCGTTGGCTTTGCGCTCACGAATCGCTTGGCTACGACTTTGCTCAAACAGGCGTTTATTTTCGAGTGCCAATGCCAAACGGTCTACAACGTTTTGAATCAAATCTAGTTGGCGCTCCGATGGGGGCTTATCTGCGGGCAAAACAAACCGCAATGCGCCTAATATTTCCCCGCGCAAAATAATCGGGACATAAACACGATTGCCATCTGCACTCACCTCCACATGCACCTCTTTGGTTTCGAGTGTAGGGGCAAGGTCATCTGGCAAATCGAAGGATGGGGTGAGGACGGGGTTGCCTAATTGGGACATATCGAGATTAAAGCCGATGGCTTCATAACCACGCCCCTGCAAATATTCATCCCACACACCGCCAACGACTTGTTTTTCGTATTGTTTATATTCGCGCAATTGTCTGCGTAAATTGTCGAGTGTGGCGCTTTGGTCATCCAACACTTGGCGCAAAGCACCGACTGTCGCATTATCTTCCAAAATAATGCTCATGCCTTCTACCAGCAATTCCAATGAGCGCATCCTCATTCGGCTAAAGCGTCCTTTGGTGTCTTGTATATCTAGCACGGCAATGACCGCATCGCGCATCATAATTGGCACAGCCACCCCAAATTTGGTAGAGGGCAAAAAGTGTTCATGCCGAAATTCCGATTCATCAGCACTCACAAAAATAGATGTTTTTGTGCGGAGGGCTTGCATGAGGGCGTTGGTATCGCTCACACGGGCTGATGTCCGCACCGTTTCGAGGTCTACCCCTAGGCCTGTGCGGATGCGGGTGGTGAGCAAACCATTGTCATCGTCTACCAAATAAACTTGCGCGAAATTGTAGTTTAGGTCATTGCGGATAAAATTGATGACCGCGACAAATGCCTCATCCTCATCTTTTCTGGGGATGCGACGCAAAAATTGCCCCACCGCCGTCATTTGGTCATTGCCATCAATCTCTCTTCGGATGGCAATCTCTACCAATCCACTGAATAAGAAGAAATATAAAATCATAAGCAACACCAGCAAAAATGCAGTACCATAACCACTTAGTAAGGCATCTACAAGCGAATCGTTGGTAGATAGGGCAACACGCACCAAATTGAGTAAGACTGCCACCCCTACAAATAGGAGTGACCATCGGCTCAGGAGCAAACCAGCACTGACGAGTACCAGCGTATTAACCGTTGACCATGTTAATATTGAAGATGTCTGTTGTGTCACTGTTAAAAATATAAACGATGCCACCACAATCAGGCGTGCCGCCCAAATAAGTCTGCCATTCTGTACCAAATAAGTGACCAAAAAGGCGAAAAAAATCAGAGCGAGGGGAATATAATCTCTTGGCAAAATCGCGGTGCGGCTCAAAAGCGCCCCAACGATATTCAACGAGAGCAACACGACCATGCTAATCCCAACGACCAGCATAAAATACAACATACTGATGGCGCGTTGACGGTCGAGATAATCCTTGTAGTTATGTCGTAAACCTAATCCAAAGGGTAATTGACGCGATTTTTGCATGGTTACACCTTCCCATTGCCATTCAGTTGGTCAGACGCGCTATCCGCCTTGACCAATGCACTGCCCAAACGGATTGCACCTTCGCCTGCACCAACAATTTGCCCAATCTCGATGAGTGTCATTTGGAGCAGTTCATCCACATTCACCGCCGACTGGAATTTGCCGACAATATCATTGATGGCTTGTTGTTGTTGCACATTCAGTTGGGTTTCTTCAAATAGACGCGCATTGTCGAGGCTGAGAGCCAATCGTTGTGCCACTGCTTGTATCACTTCTACAGAATCGTCTTGGCGCATTTCATGAGATGATTGCACCTCAATCGCCCCAATAACCTCTCCGCGCAATACAATTGGCACAGCAATGAGGGGCGGATTGCCCGCCTCGCTCACACCAATGCTCGGTCTGCGCCGTTGGCTGGCTTCTATCATGCGGGGTGTCCATTCGACATCGGTCAGGACATCTGTGGATTGTTTTTCGATGATAACCCCCGACAAATTGCCCTTATCTATCAGATAATCGCCCCACACCTTGCGCGTTAATTGCCGATTGAGGCGCTGAATTTCGCGCAGGCTCGATTCCGATTCAAAGAAGAGTCGTTTGTTTTCTTGCAAACTCGATGCTTGTGCCTCAAATAAACGGGCATTACGAATGGCAGTCCCCAATTGGTTGGCAACCACCTCTAGGGTTTGAATATCAATCGGTGAAAAAGCGTTTGGGCGGGTGCTTTGCACATCCAACGCGCCAATAATCCGTTCACCATCGGTAATCGCCACCGCCAATTCTGAGCGTGTATTGGGCAATAATTCGTTGCGAGCATGAAGGGCATTTTGTGTGTCTGTATCACTGGCAATCACTGCATCGCCAATTTGGGTGACACGTCCAATCACACTGGTAGACCCCACCAAAATTCGATGTTTACGTTCTAGGAGCATCTGACCAATTTCGCCCGTGCTGGCAACCAAATTAGCATATTCGCGGTTATCATCCACCAAAAAGATTTGCACATGATAAAATACAAAACGGTCACGAATGAGTTCTACCGCCCGCCCAAAGAGTTGGTCAATGTCGAGTAATTTGGATGTAATTTGCGAAATATCGGATGTAGTCCGCAAAAGGGTCGAGGCACGTTGGGCTTCTTGGGCAGTATTTTGAGCAGTACCAATCAAAAAGCGAGTGGCAATAGATAGGGTGATAAGTGTCGCCAAAGATAAGACCAGCGCAACTCCCTCTGGGCGCACTTCTAAGCCATATTCTTGCACAACGAGTAAAATTCTATATATATAATTACTAAGGATGATGCCAGTGGCAATCCCATAAATCCAGTTATTAATGATGATGGATGCAGAAATAATGGCGAGTACCGCCACAAATAAATTCACGCTTAGGATACTAATAATAATCGTTGAAATTGAGAGTCCCAAGACCAACACGCTGGCGACAAATTCGACCATACCCCGTTGCAATAAGAACCATAAAGCTACGCATAAAAGCGCAAAAAACGTTGTCGCAATGGTGCCAGATAGAGATATTTGTAACCCCTGTGCTATAACAAATATTTGCGCAACAATACCCCCTATATTGGCAAAAAACACCGTAATCAACACCGCCTGTGCAAATTGCAACCGCGATTTTTCGATGGCATTCATATTAGTGGCAATTTTTGCTGTTTTAATCAGATTCATCGAAATTCTCTCTCTATTATCCTAACGCGGTGGCGTTCCTAATTTGATGGCAATTTTTTGTGCCTTTAGCGCATCGCGCAATCCGCGGGCGGCTTCTGTGACCATATCTTCGACATTGTTAATAGTCTGCAAACGTCCGACAATTTGGTTGACAAATGCCTCTCGTTGGGCAGACCGTTGGCTTTCATTGACCAACCGCACATTTTCGATTGCCACCCCAAAGCGTTGTGCAACCTCTTGTAGCAGGTCTTTATCTTCCGCAGAAAATTCACCTTTTTCGTCTAGTTCAAATTCCATCGCACCCATCACCCGCCCACGTACCCGCAAGGGCATGGTGATGACTTGCTGGTTATCTATTGTGGTACGCACCATCTCTTGCGATTGAATTGCTTGTGCAATACTCGCAGTGAGTTCGGCTTGGGTGATGCTCTGTTTCAATTCAAAATCCACCGCCAAGCCAATATCATGCCCTGCCCCACTGATATAATCTGACCAAATGCGCCCCGTGAGGCGCTCATTGAGGCGCTCCACTTGGCGTAGGGCTTCACGCGCTTCTTCTGCTAAATTCTGATTCTCTTTCACCCGTTGCTCGGCACGCTCAAATTGGCGAATATTGTCAATCGCCAGCCCAATGCTATCGGCAAGGGTCTGAAAAGATTGTGCGAGGTCATCCCGATTAAATGCGTCACGGTCTTTACTCTGCAAATCGAGCGCGCCAATCACGCGCTCACCAATCCGCAAAGGAAACGCCGCCTCTACTTGGGTCTCTGGGAGCAATTCGTTGCGCTGATGCACACTATCACTAGACCCCGATTGTGCGATGATGTATTTTCCCAAATAAGTTACCTGCCCAATCACGCTCACACTGCCCACTTTTAGCCCATGTGCGCGTTCAATGAGTTTTTTACCCACCTCACCCGTACTCGCAGTGAGGCGTGCTTCTGCACCAGAGTCGTCACTCAGAAAAATTTGTGCATGATAAATGCGTTCAAAATCTTTGATGATACGGTCAGTCGTATAATCGGCTAAATCTTGCACACTAACCCGTTGTGCGACCCGTTGTGTGATGTCGGTGACGATTTCACCCGCGCTGGCACGAATTTGCACCGCCTCATTTGCGCCAATCGTGCGCGATATATCAGCATAGCGCAAAAATAACACAACCACACCCGCCAAACAAATCGAAATAAATGATAATGCCAACGCATCGCTCGTGCCACTTTTGGCGAGGGCTTCTGCGCTCACAATATAGGCGGGCAATAATTCATCGCTCAAATTGGCGCGATTCAGGATGGTTAGGTTGAGGGCAATCAAGGTAATCACCAATCCTATCCACACACCCTTACGCCCAAGAAACAACCCACCAAACAAAATGGTCAGTAATAACGCCACCGTATTAAACCCATTAAAAACACCTGTTTCGGCAACAAATCCAACGGTCAACACACACCACATAATAAAGGCGACCCATGAGGCTAAATTCAGATTTTGCCTTCTGAGGATGAATAATGTTGCACCACCGAGTGCATAAAATATGCCAACACGAATAAAAAAATTGATGTTGGCTGTATCTATAAAATATTGTAAGGTGGTGCGTGGGGCAAAAATAGATGATGGCAAAAATGCCGTATAAAAGGTATAGCCAATAATCAAAATCAGGGTGATACCAGCAATCATAGATGCTTGTTGCTGTTGCAATAAATTGGGGTAGCTGTCTATTTTAAATAAGCGTTTTATCATGATATGGCTTCCTCAATTAACTCTCATCACTCGTCATCAGGCGGATACGGGCGCGTTTTGCACCAATGGCTTTGCCCAATTCGTTGAGTGTGACACTCAAAATTTGGTCAATATCGGCTTGTTGTTGCAATTGGCTAGAAATATCATTCACCAACGCCTTACTGCGTGCCAGCCGTTGGCTTTGGCTATAGGTCTCGGCATTTTCTAGCCCAATCCCCATTTGGCTCACCAATTGCTGAAAAATAGCCGAGTCGGTGTTGGTATAGGCGTTGGTCTTGTGGTTGCCAATTTCCACCACACCCACCTGTAGCCCGCGTACGGTGAGGGGCAAACTGATAGACGAATTCATGGTCTCATCAAAAGTAAATTGATAGCCAGATTTGCTAAGGTCGTTGGCAGAAAACATACGTTGTGACTTAATCACTTGTCCGCCAGTGGTGTTATCGAGCGAGATGGGGGTATCGTCATCCATCTCTACAGACACCCGCGCCCCATCGGCATGGGCAATTCTGCGCCATTGGTTATGTGCCACATCCCAAAATAGCACCATCATCCTATCGGCAGACAGTACCTGCTGGGTATTTTGGAGCGCCACCCCAAATAATTCTTTAATATCCAACACCGCTTGAAGCGACTGACTAAAGCCCGCAATGGCTTCCATCTGACGGGCTTGACGGCGCGTATTTTGCAAGAGGCGGATATTTTGGATGGTGACAGCCATTTGTGACGTAATGGTACGAGCAAAATCTATCATGGCGGGGGTAAAGGTGCGTTTTTCATCGTATAAATCGAGTCCCACCGACCCAATAAACCCCGCACGCACATCAATGAGAGGCAAAATAGCGATGGACTTCACATCTGTTTTGAGCAACACCGTGCGCGTTTCTTCGGTAATCTCGGTGGAGGTCGCCACATTGTTGACAACAATCGGTTGCGTTTGGTTGCGGAGTCTGCGCTGAAATTCATCACTTGTGGCAGAAAATGTCATGCCCACGGTACCAAATTTGGGATATTCGCTCACCACAGTGGCAATATCGCCCCCATCACTAATTAATGTGATACCCACATGGTCTACATTGACTGCATCCACCAATGCTCGCACTGTCTTATCCATCACAGCCGTTTCGTTTTGAAGTGAACTAAGCACCGAAGAGAGGTCGTTAATTGTTCGCAACGCTCGCACTTGGGTACTGAGCGATTCGGCGGTAATTTTTGTGTCGCTCAATAATTGACGATTTTCGATAGTGAGCGCCAATTGGTCAGCGATGGCAAACAAATTATTGCGTTGTAATTCGCTAATTTCATATCCCAATTCTTTGCCCAAACTCAACATCCCAAGCACCCGTGTTCCCACGCGCAAGCCAATATTATAGGCACTATAAACACCTTTTTCGACAAAGAAATTGGCAATATTTTTAATCATCGAGGTATATGGCGGGCGCAAATCGGGAATATTAGCACCTTCGCCTCGCAAAAAGATATCTACTAAATCTTTATATCGTTCTGGGTGTTCAATATCAGCGATGTCATCTACAACATCTGGCGTAAGAATCGTGTCTCCTCGCATTGCCACGACACGCAAGGTCGTTAGATTGGGAACATCACCCGCCATGAGTGCTTTATCAAAAAAGATAATCGCCAAAACAGTGATTTCTGATGGAAGCAACTCCATGAGCAACTGTGCCATTTGTGGGTAGTCATCGGCAGTGGCAATCGCTTGGTTGGCTTGGGTGAGCCGTGTGGCAAATTGTTGGGCGGTGCTGGTCTCTTGGAGCAATTGTCTGCCACGAATGGTCAACCCAATTTGGTCGGCAACAGCGCTATAGGCGCTCAGTTCTTCTTCAGTGAACACATAGGCATTGGGTGACATCAGCGAGACTGTACCAAAAAGTTCATCACCCACGCGCAACCCAAATGCGCCAATCCAAACCTCTGCGGGCAAATTAAAATTTTGTTGAATTTCGGGAGAATTTTCTTCTTCTCGAATATAGGGAAGCCCTGTCAATAAGCGATTCACAGAGGCAATTGTGGGGACGGTCACGGGTGCAGGGGGCAAATCTAGCGCTATGACCGAATTTGCAAATGCCACGACATGATGTGATAGAGGGATTTCATCGGCATGAAGCCCTCTATCAAATAAGGTGATAGAAGTCGCAAGAAAATTTTTGCCTAGTGTATAAATAACAGCTTGCGCCATATATGCCATTGTTTGGGCAGTAGTCACAAGCCGATTTGCCAACAGAAGATTTTCGATGATTTGTTGCGATTTGGCGGTGGTGTCGTTCAAAATACGCACTTCTGCCAATACGCCCACTAATTCGCTCACATTTTGGAAAGCGCTGATTTCGTCTTTGCCAAAAGCACGCTTGTTGCGACTCATGATGACAATGACCCCTGTGGGGATGCGCCCATTGGATATGGTGACACTAAATAGTGAGTTTACCCCACGCAATTTGAGCCACTCAGAAAAATATACCCCTAGTCGCTCTTGTGGCATCATATCGCTATCTTCAATCATAATTGTTTCGCCATCGAGCATGTCGGCTTGCACCCGTGCGCCCAAATCTTGCCAGCGTAACTCGCGCTCAAAATCCCATTCGAGTAACTGATTGCGATTGGCAACCGCCTTCACCACCCAATGGCTGACCTTTGCGCCATTATAGACCAGTTCCATCATCGCCAAAGACCTGCCCTTTTGGGGTAACAGATAATGCGCGATGATTTGTGCCATGTCCTTATATTCTTGCCCCGCGATGAGTTCATTAAACACCTGTGCTTGGCGCTCACTCAAATCTTGGCTGGTGGTGGTCTCTTCAATGAGATTATGCAACTGAACTTGTGAGGTAGCTAGGTCTACAAGGCTCTGATACCACTCCATCTGAAACGGCGTGGGTTCTAAGGGACCTGTCACACTATTGAGGTTAATCACCCCAATAGTGCGCCCTTGTGACCGCATGGGGAAAAGTACATAAGATTCGATGATATTACCGTTAAATTCGACACGCAAAAGGGGGTGGCTCTTGGTATCTGCCACATAAACAGGCACGCCATCGTTAAACAGAGGGGGATATAAATCGCCTAGTTTGGTGGCGGGAATATCCATAAAGAAATTGGCTTCATACGACTTATGCCGATTTCCCAATGCGACACAGGTCATCCCCTCGATATTGCCTGTGGTGTCCAAACTAAACAGGTTAACCGAAAAAAATTGCCCCGAAGCGACCACCCCATTGGCAAGTGCGGCGGCAATTTCGACAAATGTCGAGCTTTTTGCCAGTCGTTGGCTTACTTGGGTTTGGAGGCGAATAAAATCTATCAATAATGATTGGGCGTGATGTTTTGCCAATGGGGATATTTCTCCCGCCTGCTCCCATTCGCCCAGACGCTCAAATAACGAAACAATCGCGCCTTTTTCTGATGGCATACACACGCTCCTATTGAATTGGTGAACGGCTTAAACTACTTCCATTCCCATACCGCTTCTCCAGAGAGCAAGCGTGAAATTTGTTCTGGAAAACGGTCTGGGTCTAGCGGCTTGCCCAAAAAGCCATCAAAGCCTGCTTTTTGTGCGCGACGCATTTGGTCTTCGCTGGCTTCTGCGGTGACAGCACACACTAAGGTGTCCTTGAGTCGCGGATGAGCGCGAACCTTTTGCAATGCCTGATAGCCATCTTCATAGGGAAGGCGAATATCCATCAGGATTAAATCTATTTTGGCGAGGGTTTCTGCAAATTGGACAACTTGCCAGCCAGAGGTTTTCCACTCACAGCGTTGCACCCCCATAAACGCCAACATCCGCGCAATAAGGACGAAATTTGGCACATTATCCTCGACGACTAATACATGAGCTTCACTTGGGTCAATCGGAAACTTGGTTGGCATATACCACTACCTTAAAAATTGTATAACTTGCTCAACAAAAGTATCTACATCAATCGGCTTACCGATGTAGCCATCACAACCGGCATTTAATGACCGTTCTTTGTCGCCTTCCATCACATTGGCGGTGAGCGCCACAATGGGAATATCGGCAATTTCGGGTGTGTTGCGAATTTTGGTGGTTGCTGTGAGACCATCCATACCGGGCATACTCATATCCATCAAAATGAGGTCTGGCGGATTATCCATCGCCATCTGAATACCCGTCACAGCATTGCCCGCTTCTTCGACCATAATCCCCTCTGACATCAGAATCCGACGCACTAACATACGGTTATTATTGTCGTCTTCGATATATAAGATGCGCGTCATCGCCAATACTCCAGATGGTGCGTTGTTCAATGGTTAAAAACAGGTTTGATAATATCCACATTGTAGCGAAAATCTTTCTAAATTACCAAATTTTCTTTTTAATCATCATACAAGCAAATAGCGAAATACGCTATGTTAGATGCGCCTATCCAACCAACCTAAGACATAATTCTCACACGCCTCACACCAAACAAACGTGACTATGAAACCATTGGCAAATATGCTATTCTGTTAATTATCACAATTGAGTTTAGCCATAAATGAGGTATATTATGAAATCCTATGCAAGCGCCCCACCCATGCAAATTGATGCGACCAAAAAATATTTTGCTCAAATTCAGACCAACAAAGGGCTAATTGAAATTGAACTCTTTGCCGACAAAGCCCCTGTCACTGTCAACAATTTTGTCTTTTTGGCAAAAGATGGTTTTTATGATGGCATCGTGTTTCACCGTGTGATTTCCGATTTTATGATTCAAACAGGCGACCCAGAAGGCAAAGGCACAGGCGGACCAGGTTATAAATGGAACGATGAAGCCAGCGCCCTCGCAATCAAACACACGGGTCCTGGGATTTTGAGCATGGCAAATGCAGGCAAAAACACCAATGGCTCACAATTTTTCATCACCCATATTGCCACCGACTGGCTCAATGGCAAGCACGCTGTGTTTGGTCAAGCCACTGCCGAAAGCCAAAAAGTGATTAATTCCATCCGTCAAGGCGACAAGATGGAAAAAGTCACCATCATCGAAAAATAACGCATAGACCATCAAAAAACGGGCGATGTATGAGATATATCACCCGTTTTTTATTTGTATACAGGGGGATTTTTAGTTCACCCCTTCCCCGTTAAATCCACGCCCAACACCACGATAAATAAAACCCAATTCGCGCATTTTTTGTGGCTCGTACATATTGCGTCCATCCACCATAATCGGTTGCTTCATGACTTTATGCACGCGCTCCATGTCTATTTGCTTAAATTCGTTCCATGGAGTGGCAACCACAATGGCATCTACGCCTTCTGCCACGTCATAGGGATTTTTGCACATGATGATTTGTGGCATTTCTTTGGCGGTATTGGGCATGGCAACGGGGTCATAGGCACGGATAGTCGCGCCTTGTTCTAGCAATGCCTCAATAATTGCCAATGCGGGTGATTCGCGGATGTCATCGGTATTTTCTTTGAACGCCAATCCCCAAAAACCGACTGTTTTGCCCGCCACATCATGAAGCAAATCGTGAAGTTTGAGCGCGACATGCTTGCGTTGGAAAGCATTAATTTCGATGACCGCATTGAGCAATTGCGGGTGCATTCCGTGTGTTTGCGCCATATATGAAAGTGCGCTCACGTCTTTGGGAAAGCAACTTCCCCCATATCCGACACCTGCTTGCAAAAAGTGATGCCCAATCCGCTTGTCAAAACCCATCCCTTGCGCCACTTCGATGACATCCGCACCGAGTTTTTCGCAGATGATACTAATTTCGTTGATAAAGCTAATGCGCGTTGCCAAAAACGCATTGGACGCATATTTAATCATCTCTGCCGTCCGCAAATCGGTCATCACAATCGGCGCACGCAGGGGCAAATAAAGTTGTGCCACCGCTTCGGATGCCGATTTATCTAGTGACCCCAAAACGGTGCGGTCTGGATGGACAAAATCGTTAATCGCAGAGCCTTCACGCAAAAATTCTGGGCAACTCACCACCGAAAATTGAATCGGCTTGGGTTGGGTGTTGCGGACAATATCCGCCACCCAATCGCCCGTACCCACTGGCACAGTGGATTTATTGATGACAATCAACGGGTGGGTCATCGTCTTGGCAATTGTCTCGGCGGCGGCGCGGACATATTTCAAATCGGCTTCGCCATCTACCCCTTCGGGTGTGCCAACACAAATAAATACAAATTCGGCATTACGCAGTCCCTCTTCATACGAGGTGGTGAAGTGCAACCGTCCCGCTTGCACATTGCGCTCGACCAATTCTTCTAATCCGGGTTCATAAATGGGCATCACCCCTTTTTTGAGCGATTCGACCTTCTGGGCATCAATATCCACTGTCACCACATTATTGCCCAACTCGGCAAAGCATGTGCCGTTTACCAAACCCACATAGCCCGTCCCAATGACACAAATGTCTTTCATGAAAATTTATCCTTATGATTGAATGGTGTGTACAAAATAAATACACCGATTTTTACAGAACGTCTCAATTTTACGCCATTAGCAGGAATCGGGGTATGGGATAAAATTGGGTGAAACAAAAATCAAAAAAATGTGTTATGCTGTTAAATGACTTATTCAATTTTTTTCAAATAACCAAGTAGAAGGAAAAAAACATGCCATTTGAACTCCCCCAAAATGCCCTCGATGCCAAAAATTGGACGTGGGATAATTATAAACCCCTCTATGAAGAACTCGAATCCCGCCCACTTTCTGCCGATACGGTTGATGAGTGGATGCACGATTGGAACGCGGTAGATAACCTGTTGGGCGAGGTCTTTTCTCGGTCACGGGTGGCTATCACCCAAGATACCAGCGATGAAGAGGCAGAAGCCTTTTTTAAGAATATGATGGCGACCATGTATCAACCCGTTAGCGATATGGGCAATCGGTTGAATAAAAAATTGGTCGAGAGTGGCTTCACACCCGCTAATTTTGAACTCCCCCTCAAAAAACTCAAATCGGAAATTGCCCTCTATCGTGAAGAAAATATCCCCCTCACCATCCGCCAACAAGCACTCAGCATGGAATATAGCAAGACCGTAGGGGCGCATAGTGTTGTGTGGGAGGGCAAAGAGGTCACACTCGAAGAACTCAAACTGGTATTTGAAAATCCAGACCGCCCCACCCGCGAAAAAGCATGGCGTTTGATGATGAATCGGTGGTTACAAGACCGCGATACGCTCAATGGCTTATGGGAACACCTCTATGATACCCGTCAAGAAGCCGCCAAAAACGCAGGCTATGACAATTATTTGGCATTTCGTTGGGAAGAATTTAAGCGATTCGACTACACCCCCGCCGATACCACCACCTTTCATAATGCCATAGAGCAAGTGGTTGTCCCTGCCGCCATACGTGCCAATGAACGCCGTCAGGCGCGGTTGGGCGTGGATAGCATCCGCCCGTGGGATTTGGATGTAGACCCCTACGGCGAAAAACTCCTCCGTCCATGGCAGACCATAGACGAATTTTCGCAAAAAGCCATTAGCGTGTTTAAGCATGTAGACCCTGTGATTGGGGATTATTATGCAACCCTCCACAATGAAAACCTGACCGATTTACAAAATCGCAAAAACAAAGGACCTGGTGCATATTGCACCAGCTACCCGCACATGCGCCGTCCGTTTATTTTTATGAATGCCGTTGGCAAACGCGATGATGTGCGAACACTGCTTCACGAGGCGGGTCATGCCTTCCATAATTTTGAGACGATGGCAAACCTCCCCTACAACGACCAACGCGCCTATCCGATAGAATTTGCAGAAGTCGCATCAATGGCGATGGAACTGCTGGCATCGCCCTATCTGACCCACGAATTTGGTGGCTATTTCGATGAAAAAGATGCCGCCATAGACCGCATTAGTCATCTGGAGAAAATCCTCTTCTTTTGGCCCTATATGGCGGTGGTGGATAGCTTCCAACAATGGGCATATACGAATCCAGAAGGACGCGACCCCAAAGCCTGTGACCAAAAGTGGGCAGAATTATGGTCACGGTTCATCAAAGTAGATTATGAAGGGCTAGAGGATATTCGTGCCACAGGCTGGCATCGCAAACAACACATCTTTAACTATCCCATGTACTATGTCGAATATGGTCTGGCACAATTGGGCGCGGTGCAAGTATGGGGTAATGCGCTCACCAATCAAGAAAAAGCGGTGGCAGATTATCGCAAAGCATTGGCACTCGGTGGCACTCGTAGCTTGCCAGAACTCTATGGCACAGCAGGCGTAAAATTTGCCTTTGATGCAGAGACACTCGGCAATGCGGTGGCACTCATAGAAAAAACGGTGAATGAACTAGAAACCGTCTAATCTGATGTAAATTAGGGAATATCTTGTGTGGCTGACATACGCGCTTTGCGCTAGTCAGCCAGTACAGCCTTCAAAATAGGCAGAATTGTAATGGTGGGGCATAGGGACGATTAGAGGCGTTAGCCTCGTATATATCCGCCCTATGCTGATTTTTTGCAATTTAATGCCCCCAATCAGCAATCATTAGACAGAAACGCCCCTACACGTTACAATTTCTGAATATACTAGTGATTCTAAAGGAATTGGTATGTCTAACAGCAAAATGCTCATCGGCAATCGGTTTCAACTGGGAGATAGCATCGGCGTAGGTGGCATGGCAACGGTATATCGTGCCATAGATATCCAAACAGATGAAACAGTCGCCATAAAACATCTTAAACGCGAGGTTATCCTAGAAGATCCTGGGATTGTCGGGCGATTTGAGCGTGAAGGCGAGGCATTGCGCCGACTCAATCACCCCAATATTGTCAAAATTTTGGGGACAATTGTGGAGGATGACCAGCATTATGTGGTGATGGAATATGTCGGGGGTGGCGACCTAAACGACCTCATCCACGACCATCGCCAAAAAAACACCCCAATTCCTATCCAACGGATTTTAGAAATCGCGCTGGATTTATCCGATGCACTCACCCGCGCTCATCGGCTTAAAATCATTCATCGGGATATTAAACCTGCCAATGTGCTTCTGGCTGATGACGGCACACCCCGCCTCACCGATTTTGGCGTGGCACATTTTAGCGATTCTACCCAAATGACAAAAACGGGTTCACTCATCGGCACATTATCCTATTTAAGCCCAGAAGCCTGTTCTGGGGAACCGCTCGATGGGCGTGCCGATATTTGGTCATTTGGGGTGATGCTCTATGAATTGCTCACCCTGCGTCGTCCCTTTGATGAAAATAACACCGCCGCCCTCATCAACGCCATTTTGAGCAAAAATCCAGTTGATGTGGCGACCTTGCGCCCAGATACCCCGTCTGAACTCGTGTATCTGCTTCATCAGATGCTCGCCAAAGACCCCGATGGCCGTATCGCTACTGCCCGTCTGGTGGGGGCAGAACTCGAAGCGATTATCAGTGGGAGCAATGTATCAGACAGTCTTGTGAGCAAATTTTCTACGCCATTAGACGATACGGCAGATTTTCCTACTTATACACCCGCTATATCGGGGTATAAAATCCCCGCCAGCATTGACCACGGAGAATTTATACCCGATTCTGCCATTAAGCCAGCATCCAGCACCCAAAACCCCGCCCTAATACAGACAACCGTTGCCACACCTGTCAAACGGATGAATCGGATATTCGCCGTTGGTGGGATTCTTGGCGTGGTGGCGCTCATCGCCATCGGCATCATACTCTTGGGAAATAATCCCCAAACCGCCACAGACATCCCATCATCTTTTTCGCCCATCACCCTCGCGCCTGTGGTAGATGGGGAACTGATGGTGATTGTCGGCGGATTTGAGAATATCGGTGGCGATGGGCGCGATGTGGGGCGTTTTATCTATGATGATTTGCAGAAAAAATTTGAGCGTGATGTGCCATTTTCGTCTATCCGTGTGCGCCTCTATCCAGAGACGATTCGCACAAGTGCAGAAGCACAACAAATAGCCGATGCCAACCGCGCACCGATTATCATCTGGGGAAATTATGATGCACAAGGGGTTACGCTCCAAATTCAGGTCGGGTCATTGGCACCATTCACCCAGTTTATCTTGCCCATAGAGGATGTGCGCCGTATCACCGATGTGCAAATAAACCTCACCAATGAACGCCGAGAGTCGGTTGCGCCCAATGTGTTGGCTATCCTCAATGTGTTGCAGACCTATAACAACAATGCCTACGAAATTGGGCGCAATTTAGCCATTTTGGAATTGGTGAATACACCATCCACGTCCGAAGTAGTTGGCAATAGTGTGGCGGCGCATTGGCATCGCTATTTTATGCTGTATAACGTTGATGAACAGGCATCGTTGACAGAAATTAACCAAGCCATTTCATTGGATAGCGGGGTCGTGTTGCTCTATTCGGCTCGCTCAATGACCTATTCTCGTATCAAGCAATTCGATAACATGATCCAAGATACACGGACGGTGCAATCTATCGCCCCTGCAAATTATTTGGCAGATGAATTTTTACTGGCACAATACAATGTGTTCTTTGGCAATGAGGAAGATTTGCCAGAAACACAACGCATCTTAGAAAATGTCATCACCATACTGCCTAATGATTGGTGGATGCACACGCTTTTGGGGAGTGTCTATTGGCAACAAGGCGATTTTATCCGCGCCCAAATCATCTTAGAACGGGCGATTACCTTCTCGCCAGTTACCAATTCTCCCCATGTTATTCTCATCAGTCTTTATATGCGTCAGGGCGAATTGGCAAAAGCACAAGAGATGATAGGCTTTTTGCGCGATAATTTTCCAGATACAACGATTGGCAATCGGATTATGAACGCCGTTTTCGATTTGGAAGGGATTGAATTAACGTATCTCACAGAGGTTTTTGGTTATTTTATTTTGGGGCAATGGAGCAGTGTCTTGGGTGTGGTTGAGCGTGCCAATTTTAGCGATAGATATGCAGATATTAATCTGCTGGCAGGTTTGGCACAATGTAATTTGCAAAACTATGCAGAAGCAGAGATTTATTATACCCAATTGATAGAAGCCATCCCAGATTACCTGCTGGCGTATCTGCTCCGTGCAGAGGTACGGCTCAAACAAGGCAAAACAAACGATGCTTTAGCCGATGTTGGGGTTATTATAAATAGTGAACTAGCAGAAACCTTTGCGCCCCTCATCGCAGGCGCTCAAAATGGCACCGTTTCATGCGAAAATATTTTAGCTAGAGATTTTACTGTCGGGACATGAGCAACATCATGTCTGCATGGAGGCATTTTTATGGCACTCTTTAACCGCCGTCCTGTGATGGCATTCACCAGCACCCGCAAGCCAGAATTTGGCATTGTCCGTCACCTATTTGCAAGGGTCTATTTTTGGTTGGCAGGATGGCAAATTATTGGCGATGTGCCAGAAGAGAAAAAAATTATCGTGATTGCGGTCTACCACACATCCAATTGGGATGGTTGGAATATGATTATGACGGCGTGGGCATTGCGTGTGAGGCTCGACTGGATGGTCAAAATTGAATGGATACGCCTGCCTATTTTGGGCGCATTGCTACGTGCCACAGGTGCGGTGGGCATAGACCGCAAAGCCAGTCATGACACGGTTGAATGGGCAATCGGGGAATATGCCAAGCGTGACCGCTTTGCCCTCGCCATTCCCCCAGAAGGCACGCGCAAAAAGACCAGTCATTGGCGCACAGGCTTCTATTGGATTTCACATGGGGCGAATGTCCCTATGAAAATCGTGTTGCTAGATTATGGCAAAAAACAGGTAAATTTTGGTGTACCACTCATTCATGCCACTGGCGATATTGAAGCCGATATGGAAAAAATCTGGGTGCATGTCCGCACCATTCGCGGGTTACATCCAGAAAAACAAGGCGACCTCAAATTGCGCCCTAGTGCCATCAAACACGCAGAACACATTGATAAATCAGACAAATAACAAGGAATGATATGAGCCAATTTACCGCCTTAAACAATGCCCAATACATGAGCCTCAAGACCTTTCGTAAAAATGGCGATGGTGTGCCAACCCCTGTGTGGTTTGCAGAAGAAAACGACAAACTCTATGTCATGACACTGGCACATGCAGGCAAAGTAAAGCGTATCCGCAACAATAGCACCATTGAAATCGCCCCCTGCGATGTGCGGGGAAATATTAAAGATGGCATAGATTATATCCCTGCCAGCGCCAGATTACTCCCCGCAGGTGACGATGTAAAAGCCGCCAACCAGCGCCTCACACGCAAATATGGCTTGTTTAAGCGCATATTCGACCTTGTTCAACGTAACCGCGAAAAGGTCTATATCGAAATTATCCCCGCAGGGTAAAAGGGTGTTATAGAGGGGCATTTTTATGCAGACGCGATTCTAGCGATTAGAAAACGTCTGCACGATACCCCTCTTCACCGCGTTTTCGACATAGTTGCCATGGGTGTATCGTCCGATGATTTTGCGCCAAAACGCTTGCGCGCGCAGATTTTTTTCCAGTTGAAACACTTCCCAATCACCTTTGAACAGATTAAACAGGTGTGTGGCGGCTTGTTCGCCATACCCTTGTTTCTGATACGCCGACATGATGAAAAATTCTGCCATTTCGATAATATTCAGTGCGCCCGTGATATGACTTTTTTCCAGCAGGTCAATAATCGCAAATCCCGCCAATTTATGGTCTACGCGGAATAAAAATGGTTTGCGGTCTTTCTCAGAAAAAACACCGTCAAAATCATCTTCATTAAAGCGCCCCGCATAATTTACATCCCATCCCATAAAGGCGGTATATTCGTAGATATAAAACTGTCCCAAATTGCGAAAGGTCGTCTCATCGGCATAGGTAGCGGGTGATATATCAATTGTCGCCATGATTTTTTTCCTCATCTAATAGTGTCGCCACCGCCGATAGCGCCAAATCGTGAATCTTGCCATTGGTGGCAATCACACCATAATTATTAAGGGTGTTACCTTGTGAATAATCTATGGGTGAGCCGTCCACATCGGTGATTTTTCCGCCCGCCGCCAAAACAATGGCGGTGCCAGGGGCATGGTCCCAAATATTATGCCGTCTGCCATCGCCCAAACGGGGCAACCGCAGGTATAAATCGGCATCACCTGCGGCGATACGCCCATATTTTTCCATGCTATCTGCCTGCTCAACCTGTGAAGTGGTCATCCCCATCAACTCGCGCACCCGCGCCAAGCGTGCCAAACCCGCATGACCTTTTTCCACACTTTCTAGTGCGCGGAGGGTGGTCACATCTACACGGTCAGACACCCGAATCACCCGCCTGTCATTTTTTGGCGTGAGCGATTCGGCATACGCCACTCCATCCACTGCATGAAGCAATAATGCCCCATTGGGATACGCTGGCGCAGATAACACTCCTGCCACAGGGATGCGTCCTTCTAATACCCCAACCGCATTGACAAAATGGCGTTGCGCCAAAAATCCCTTTGTGCCGTCTATGGGGTCAATCACCCACACCCGATGCGGTTCATCGCCCACGCCGATATGAGCATGGTCTAGCCACGCAATTAAATGCGATTCGGTGACTTTTTCGCCTAAAATATCGCTCACCAAATTGACGATATACGCCCGTTGGTCTGGCGCGACCACCCCCAAAAATTCGCTCCCGCTTTCTTCTGCCATGACACCATCGTTGGGGAAATATTTTTGAATGACACGACAAATAATGGCTTGTGCGCCATAATCGGCAATGGTAACGGGTTCTGCACCTGTTTTTTCGCTACGGACGATATGCCGTTGTTGCACTTCATAAGCGAGTTGGGCGGACAAGCGGACAGCCTCTAAAATCGGCGTTAGGTCGAGTTGGGTCATGCTCATTTCCTCTAAAGTGAATTATAGTGAATTATAGTGAATTTGATATGACTCCATCATATTCCATTCGTACCTATCTATCAAGGCAAATATCCGCAAATGCACCCCTCATGACTATTTATGAGCCATAAAAGACTACTAAAGGCTTTTATATTCATCAAAGAACGCTTATAATGCGGGTCGGTATATCAACGAAAGGAATTTTTAATCTCATGACCAACCATCTGCAACATCCGACCAACCTACTTCACCACCTAGACCGCAGTATCCATAGCCGTGCCATTTTTGCATTGGCAGAAGGGGATGATGCCAATGCGCTAGATACCCTCCTCATGGCGCTGTGCGAAGAACAAGATTTGCTTGTGGGCGAAGATATTACATGGGCATTGGTACGTATGCGTGATGTTGCCATAGACCCACTCATGAATCTGCTTCATCACACAGATCCTTTAGTGCGTCATCGTGCCGTCCACACATTGGGCAAAATTGGCGATGCACGGGCGCTGGGTGCGGTTATCACCGCCACATACGACCCCGATAATAAAGTGGTGTGCAAAGCCGTTTTTGCATTGGGACAGTTAAAAGATACCCGCGCTGTACCCGCCTTAATCGGACTTTTGGGGCATAGCAATCGTGAGGTAGAAACAATGCTCATGAGTGTGTTAGAGGGATTTGGTGCAATTACCCTACCCCATTTGATAGAGGCAATGCACCATGACCAGTGGCAAGTCCGCGAACATGCGGCAGATGTATTGGGCGTGATTGGCATGGAAGAAGGCTTACCTGTACTGATAGAGGCGCTCGCAGATGCCCAGTGGCAAGTCCGATTTGCATCGGTGACGGCACTCGGTCATCTGGGGAGCATTGGTGCAAAAGAGGCGCTACTCGCTATGCCCGCCGATAGCGATAGCCGTGTGGCGGAACTAGTCATCAAGACGATTAAACGGATGCGGGTGAGAAAAACACACGCATGAAAAAAAAACGGGGAATCCCCGTTTTTTTTCATCTAAATATCTCTGAGCAATTCTTCTAGCTCGGCATCCAAGAACAATGACCCTGTATTACTACCCTTTTTCCGTTTAATCACTTTATAGCCGTGTGTAAGGTTGGGATAGCCTTTGGTCTTTTCGAGGAGAATATGCTCACACTCAAAATCGGTTTTGACCAATTCATAGGTGGTTTCGCTGATAATCACCTCGCCAGGGTTGGCGTTGCTCTCCAAAATTTTGGAGATGGTGACAGCCTCGCCCAATGCCGAAAATTCTTGGCGGTCTGGGCTACCGATATTCCCCAGAAATGCCTGCCCTGTATGAATCCCAATGCCATAATAGAGGTGTTGGTCTTCTGGCATCACTTCATGGAGCGCATAGAGGTCATAGATGATGCTCATGGCGGCGCGGACGGCTCGCAACGCATGGTCTTTTTGCGCGTTTAGCTGAGTATTAAACAAGCCCGTCACGGCATCGCCCATATATTTATCCACAATACCTTCATATAGGTTGATACCATCACTGGCAAGGCTCAGATAATTATTGATGGTCTCCATCAGTTGTTCTGGCTGAAGGCGCTCACTAAAACGTGTGAATCCGCGCACATCGGTGGCGATGGCGGTAATTTCGCGCTCCTGCCCCGTCTCGATAAGCGACATATCGGTGATTTTATCCAGCAACGGCGCGGGCAAATACACCCGCAATTGCTTGAGGCGTAATTCCAATTCACGCTGTTCGGTGAGGTCATCCACCACCAATACCGCCCCTTGCACCGTGCTTTGCTCATCGCGCAATTGGCTAATGGTCACACTCCAATTGCGTTGTGTACCGTCCAATTCCACTTTATATTCTAGCGTCTTAACCACCCCGTCTCGTTGGGTTTGGGTGATTGCCTGATAAAAATCGGTGCTGATGGGGGGCAAAATATCTTTGATAATCTGGTTAACCGCATCGCCTTCATCGGCAATATTCAAAATATCACACGCAGTGGCATTACACGCCGTCACAATGAGGTGTGAATTGACCGTAATCACCCCGCTAGAGATGGAATCGAACACGTTATCCATCAAATCGCGTATAGCCGTGACTTGTTCCAATTGTTGGCGTGCCAACTCAAACAATCGTGCATTTTCGATGGCAACACCCGCCTGATTGGAGAAGGCGTTCATAATCTCTAAATCACCGGGCTGAAATAACCCCGCCATGATGCGATTATCGCAATAGACCACGCCAATGACCTCATGACGCACTTTGAGGGGGACGGCTAAAATAGACCGCAACGCAAACCCGACAATGCTCTGCTGGTCACGGTAACGCTCATCATTGCTGGCGTTGTCGGTGATGACCGCCTGCCCTGTTTCTGCGACTTCTTTGACAATTGTCTTGCTCACAATCAGTTCATTGCGTTTTCCACCAGAATTGGCTTCATCTGACCCATTAAATGATAATTGGGATCTATCAATACCGCGTGCTACCCGAAATTGGTCAAATTCACCCGTAGCCCGATTTTTGAGGACGATATATCCACGTTCTGCCCCTGTGAGGTTAATCACGGTGTCCATCACCTGATTGAGTACCGAATCGGTATCGAGGGATGAATTGATGAGGGCGGTGGTATCGGCTAGGGCGCGGAGGCGTTGTAATTCAATGGTGTTATTATCCAGTTGGCGCAATAATCCATCGAGCCGTCCCTTGAGGCTACGCAAATTATCGAGCGCCCCTGCGGGCAGATTAACCCCTTTTTGGCGGAGCAAATCGCGTTGGCTACGGAGTAATTCGGTGAGGTCATTCACCCGTTTGACAATCGCGTTTAGGCGTGCAGAACTATTATGTGGCACTTTTTCTTCTGACATTAGGCTCTAAATACCTCATAAACACGGGTGCGCTGTTGTCGCCCCTTCCCCACAATCGCCTCGCGCTCTTCAAAGCGAATATCACCAACAAATGAGCGTGAATATTTTTGGATATGGTCGTATGTACTTTCGCTGATAATCACCTGACCCAATTGGGTATTTTCTTCGACACGTTTTGCCAAGTTGATGGTATCGCCAATGGCAGTAAATTCTCGGCGGTTAAAACTGCCCACATTGCCCAATGTGGCAATCCCCGTATTGATACCAATCCGATAGTAATGTGGGTTTGGGGAAATGCCCAATCGGGCATAAAATTCGGTCATCGCATCGCGCATGGTAAGGGATGCCATGACCGCGCTAATCGCGTGGTCGTGTTCCATTGGATTGAGTTGGGTATTAAATAGCGCCATGACAATCGTACCCATATATTTATCTATCACACCCTCATACTGATGAATGGCGTTGGTGGCGTGCGTCAGATAGGTATTCACCTGCTCCACGATTTGTTGTGGGCGGGCATTGGGGAAACTGTTAATATCGCGCACATCGGCATAAATACACGTGACCTCGCGTCGCTCTCCACCCATTGCCAATTGCGAGATAGTATTAATATTTTCGACCATCTTGGGGGGCAAATATCGCTTGGTGAGGTTAATCATCTCATCACGGGCGCGGCTCGTGGTGAGGTCATCGAGTACCAATGCCACCCCACCCGCGATATCGCGGGTGCTTTTGAGTGGATTGAGGCGGATATTAAAGATACGCTTTCCGAGTGCTTTAATATCGAGTTGCGTTTCAAGCGAGTGAACAGTCATCAATTTCAATACATTGACAATTTGGCTATCCAGTTCATTGCCCACAGGCAACACATAATTAAGCGGTTGCCCAATGGCGGCTGTGCGTTCTGCGCGGAGCATATCACTGGAAGCGGCATTCATCATCATAATTTTTGATGTCGCATCGGTGGTAATAACCCCGCTATTAATAGATTCAAACACGTTATCCATCAATTGACGCATGGTGGTAATCTCGGTGAGGGCGGTTTGAATTCGATTAAACAGGCGGGCATTTTCGATGGCGACTGAAATCTGATTGGCAAATGCCACAAGGAGCATTTTTTCTTTTTCGGTAAATACACCCGCTTTAAGCCTATTATCCACATAGACCACGCCAACGATATTATCCCGATAGCGCAATGGCACACATAACACCGAGCGCAAGGTCATTTGGGCAATACTCACCCCAGATTGGAATCGGTCATCGCGGTAAGCGTTGTCGGTGAGCATCACTTCGCCCGAAGCCAACACATCTTGGACAATGGTTGTACTAATTTGTGGGGCTTGTTTTTCTTCTGGCGAGAATGTTTTGGTGACATTGTTCTCTTGCACCACCTTAAATTGTAATTCGCCAGTAACAGTATTTTTTAGGATGATGAAGCCACGTTCCGCCCCTGTGAGGTTAATCACAATATCCATAGAGTAGATGAGGACGGCGTTGAGGTCAAATGTGGTATTAATCCGCGCCGATGTATCTGCCAAAAAGCGTAATTGTCCCAATTCGGTCATATCATCGGCGATACTGGCTTGTAAGAGGTCTAGCTCACCGATAAGAGAACTCATCGCCTGAATCGCCATCGGTGGCAGGCTAAATCCCCGTTGTTTGAGGACATCGCGCTGGGCGCGGAGGACAACTTCGGTCTCTTCGACAAGCGCCTTTAGGCGTGGTATCTCTGCAAGGGCAGAGTTTTTTGTGTTATCATTCACCATAGCACTCTACTTTTAGATTAATTGAGTTGTGGATTGAATAGAACTGATTATACACCAAAACAACCTCTATGGCTGAATAAAGATGTTGCCTATAGGTTATATCATGGGCAGAAGATGGTTGGGGAAAAAACTGGGCGAGCATCACAACCCGCCCAATGGCTATTTATCCGACCTTCTGCCATGTGCCAGTTGCTCCGCCAGAAATTCGTACCACGCCATAGCCAGGGATACTGACATAAAACGCGACATTGTTCGATTCGTACTGCACCGTATAGGTGACATTGACGCTGGCATTGCCAACACCCCACCCTAGCGCGTTGGTGCGGTCACACCACACATAATTGCTCACGCTGAGGGTAGACGAGTTGTTGAATACCCAGTTAAACACATCTTGCGGGGCAAAAAATCCTGCTGGCGGTGCGCCACATAAGGCGGTGGATTGGCTCACACCATCCCATCCACTGACATGCGCTACATACGTCCCAGAATTAGACCTGGTGCCAATGATGCCATACAGCCAGTTTTGCCCGCCCAATGTGAGATTAATCATCATGCCACGCTCAAAAAATTGAACTTTTCCCACCAGCGACACAGAGCCAGAAGTGGGGCAACCCGATTCGGTCAATGCCAATTGTGTGCCAAAGAACCACGGCACAGAACACGCCAATTGCAGGACAATTGGCAAATTTTGGGTGGTAGAAATACCGCCGCGCTCCGCCACCAACCGATAAATCACCTGAACACCCGTATTGGGCAGGGTGAGAGGCAATTGCCCTGTGGGGGTGACACTAAAAACTTGCGCCACACCACCTTGTGCCGTCAATTGCTCAATTCGCACAATATCGGCGGCGGTCTCCCACGATAAAATAACGGCTGTGCCACCTTGTGCCGTCAATGTGCCATTCACGGGGGTGAGATTGCTGATAAAAAAGAGGATTTGTGGTGTATTGGGTGTGGGTGTCGCTGTCGGCACAGGCGTATTACTTGGCAAGGGGGTGATGCTTGCCGTTGGCGATGGGGGAACAAACGTTGCCGATGGAATTGTGGTCGCGGTGCTGGTCGGTGTTGGGGTGAATGTTGACGTATTCGTTGCCGTATTGGTCGGCACGATAGTCGGTGTGACGGTCGCCAGTGGTGTATTGGTCGGTGTCTCTGAAGGTGTTGGGGTGAAGGTTGGCGTTTCTGAGGGTAAAATAACCCGTGTGGGCAAGACACCCACTTCTTGGGCAGTGCCATTACACGCCGCCAACGATAAAAGGATGATGAGACTGATGATGACCCGAAACTGTGCCATAGTACACCTCATAAAATTCAACTATTACATATTGATATGTATCATACCCACATTTATCATCGCGTGCCAACCGCAACCCATAGCCAATTTGGGGGATTTGCCCACACGGGTGGTCTTACCATCAGAATCGCCCATCCCAACCAGCGCCCCATCACTCACCCCAACGCTCCCCATCACATCATCCCCAACTATCACTAACACAGCCACTATTACCCCTACGCTGATGAATACAGAAACACCCACTAATACCGTCACACCAACAGAAATCGCCAGCATCACACCGATTATTATCGCTACCCTGCCACCTACCCCCGCGCCCAACCTCATCGCATCGCAATTGCCCGATGTATTTGGTTATGGACAATCAGTAGAAGGGCGCACCCTCACCGCCCATAAAATCGGGAGTGGCTCACAGGTGATTATGCTTGTGGGTGGGATTCATGGCGGATTTGAAGCCAATACCATCACGCTTGTAGAGCAGTTTATCCTGCATTTCAATAATAACCCGTTGGATGTGTTGCCCAATATCACCCTCATCCTTGTGCCATCGGCAAACCCCGATGGCGCGACTTATGGGCGGTCATTGCGTGGGCGCTTTAATGCTAATGGCGTGGATTTGAATCGTAACTGGGATTGCGACTGGTCGGCAGAGGCGTTTTTTCGGGATGCACCCGTTTTTGCGGGGAATAGTGCCTTTTCTGAACCCGAATCGGTGGCGTTGGCGGCGCTCATCAACGATTTACGCCCTGCCGTAGTCCTGTTTTATCACAGCGCCGCCGATGGCATCTACGCGGGGGATTGCGCGGGTGGCGGGGTATCTGCCCCCATGGCGGAAATTTTGGGAAATGCCACTGGCTATTCGTATGGCGTGGAATTTACCGATTATGTGGTCAATGGGACAGCCTCTAGCTGGGTAGATAGCTTGGGCATCGCATCGGCGGATGTTGAACTGGCATCCGCCGATTTAACCGAATTTAGCCGTAATTTAGAGGGTGTGCTGGCATTGCAATGCTGGCTAACGGGGATTTGTTAGAATTTGTAGCTATTTTTAAGAATATCCATGATATGCTGTATTCAATCATGATTAAATGAGGAAATGAACCATTATGTTAGTTGAACAATCTAAAATAAATACCAATATAGGCATGTCTGTCCAAGAATACCTCATACAAAGCAATGATAATCCTTTTGAAATTATCAACGGAGAGCGAGTTCCCAAAATGCCGAGTGGTTGGATACATAGTGAAGTTATTCGCATCATTTATCGTTTATTAGATGCGTTTGTAACCACTCATCATCTAGGTGATGTTTATCAAGAAACAACTTTCATCCTCAACGCGCAGAAAAAAAATTGGCTTAGTGGTTCGCGTATTCCTGACGTGATGTTTTATGTGGGTAGCCGTGTTCAGGAATTTATCCGAACAGTGGAAGATAAAAATTTGCCATTGGCAATTGTCCCAGATTTAGTGATTGAAGTGCTATCGCCCACTGATTTATTCAGTCAGATAGATGAAAAAGTCAGCCTTGATTTAGAAAATGGAGTACAAATTGTCTGGCTCATAGACCCTAATCGCCGTAAAGCATGGGTCTATACTCCCCACACCGAAAATTCGCAAGTTTTCGGTGCAGAAGGAGTTTTAATGGCAGAAGAATTGTTACCCAATTTCAAATTAAACTTGGCTGACTTATGGAAATAACACTTACCTCATCCTAGCCTATTTGCCGATACTGCCCCCGCATCTTCCCCATTGAGGAGCAAATTCACGGCGCGTTGTGCCGTACCACCCCCCAACGCCAAGCCATGCCCCGTAAACCCGATAGCGAATCCGACATCGGGCATATCGGGAATTGTGCCGACCAATGGCAGACCATCTTCTGTGAATCCCATAATGCCAGACCATCTGCGAGAGACGGGCGCGGTCACATCGGGGAAGCGTGTCTTGAGATAATCGTCCAAAATCGCCTGCACCGCATCGGTGATTTTATCCTCTATGGTGTCATTTTCGGCGGGTTTATTTTGCTTGCGCCCGCCACCAATCAACAACCGATTATCAAACGTGGTGCGATAATACATATAGCCATAATCGCTATAACCACACGTCATCAACGGCGCGGTGTCTAGCGGTTCTGTCACCAATACCTGTGCGCGGGTAGGAATCACCTTGCCGACAAAATACGGATGGATGCGCGGTGAATAGGCATTGGTGCAGAGCAACACTTTTTTGGCGATAAAGCGATATTTGCGCGTATACACCATCACCTTTTGCGGGGCAAGTTGTTCGATTTTATAAATCTCGTTGGTATTGATAAAATCTGCACCGCTTTGTTTGAGGATGGATTGCACCAACGCATACGGGTGAACAGCCCCATCCCACGGTTGCTCAATGGCAGAGAAATATCCCCGTTTAAGCGGGTCTTGCTCATGAAAAATCACCTCTATGCCATCGGCTTGGAGTGCCTGCGCCGATTTTTTCACATCTTCTGCCTCTGCCTCGCTTTCGGCAAGGAGCATCGAGCCACAGGTGACAATGGGAACAGCGCCATGTTTGGCAAAATCACGCCAAATTTGATGCGTATGGAGCGATAAATCCCAAACTTCTTTGGCAACGGCATGACCAAAACGGTCTATCCCCTCGTTATAATAACAATCTAGCCCCGTAATCATAAAACCCGCATTACGACTACTCGCGCCCATGCCCGCATCAATCATTTCGGTGATGGTGACTTTGCGCCCTGCTTGGGTGGCAAAATAGGCGGCGGTGCATCCGACCAACCCCGCCCCCACCACCAAAAAATCTACGTCTACAATCGGTTGTGTATCATCAGCCTGCCAAACAGAAACGGTCATAAAAACTTCCCCTTTTTATGAAAAATAATCTAGCGAATCGTCACTTGGCGTTGATTTGTGCCGATGACGGTGCTGGTTTGTGATGCCAAATCCAATGAAATTATGTCCACCGGCACTAATGCCAATTCATTGACATAGTTACGGGTTTCCATCGTCCCCAATTCACCCGCTACCACAGCATCTACCCATGGGTTTGGGTTGGGAATCTGGCTAAAAATGAGTTGTGTACCGTCTCTGGTGATGGTCATACGCCCTATTGCACTACCAAACCCACCATATAGGGTTGTATCATCGGTACTGGTGAGGTTGTATCGGCGGATATTCAGCCCAAAGGTGGGAATTTCGGTGAGTTCTGCGCCGATAAATGCGGTGAAGGTTGCCAAATTATCCCCTTCAAGCCGAATCATCGGACCTTCGGTGATAACACTATAAAAAATATCGCCAGAACCTACCGCGCCCCATGCCACTTGATTGGGTACAGATTCAATATCAATGCGTTGTTCGGTGCTGGTCATGAGGTCATATACGAGCAAATCTTCGCCAGAAATACCGAGCAAACGATTGCCATCGGCTGATAATTTTATACGGCTGATATTTGGCACAATCGAAATACTGTTGCCATCTGGCGAGAGCATCGCCACACCGCTACCCGTGCAATCTGGGCTATGGATAATCCCCGCAGAACTGCTGACAAGGAGCAATGGATTGCCACCAAAACCACCTGTTTCATCCCAATAGAGTCTATCGGTGGGGAACGATGAGCCACCGCCACATCCCACGCCATAAATAAATGACCCCACTTGTTCGGGTTGCGCCTCACCGGTTGGGGCAACGGCATATACATTCATAATTTGCGAATTGCGACGGCCTTCAGGATACCCACCCTCTTGGGTAAACATCACCCGTCCATCAGAGAAAAAGCTAATGGGATAGACGGTGGATGGTTGCACACCTAGCGACACAATCAGGTTAGTGCTGAGGTCTACCACGACAATATCGTGGCTAATGATGAAGAAACCTTCGTTGTCGGGGGTAACTGTGCGTTGCACAAATGCCAATTGTTGCCCATCGGCACGCCAGACCATATGCGAAATTCCAGACCCACCCAAATTGGGGACAGGTTCATTAAATGTCACTTGTGCGGGTTGGTCGGTTAGCCCATAAATGAACACATTGTCGTCTACCACTGTCGCATAAACCAACGGCGAGGCTTGTGCAAAACTCATCATGGGGGTCATGAGCATGAGCAAAATAGCCATCCCCAAACATACACGTAATTTTTTCATCCACAAAAATCCTTTCCATATAAATCGAATAAACCCTATTTTACGCCTATCATATCCAAAATTGAAGGAATCCTAGCCATTGATTGGTATACGCTTGTTTGCACAAATACCAAAGTTTCATTACAATATATTATAGAAATCCCCAAAATAACATAAAGGGAGCAATAGTATGTCTAAAATTATCATCAGCTATAACCCAGACGATACCAACGCCGCATCGAGCCGTCTCAATGATTATCTTGTGAGTCGGTTTGGGGCAGGCATCGTTACATTGGGCGTGGATAAACTGATTACCACCCCCGCCTCTGCCGATAGTGTGCTACAAAATGCCGATTCGCTAGTGGTCATGATTGGCACAAAATGGGAAAGTTTGGGGGCATATCATAGCCCAGACGACCTCAATCGCGTTGCGATTGCATCTGCACTCAAACTCAATAAAACGGTCATTCCCGTATTGGTCAGTGGGACACCTATCCCCGCCGATTTACCATCCGACATCAGTGGACTCGCACAATTAAGCGGGTTGTCGTTTACTGCCGCAACCGTGGCAGATGATTCTAACCGCATCGCAGAAGCCCTCATCGCCGCCGCCACCCAAGCCTCAACACCACCCGCCAATAAAACAGTTCCAGAACAACCCACCTTTATGGGACAAGTTCCCGTTGGTGGCAATCAACCACCCCAAAATCCTTTTGGGCAACAACCGCCCCAACAACCATTTGGGCAACAACCACCCCAACAACCATTTGGGCAACAACCACCCCAGCAACCATTTGGGCAACAATCACCCCAGCAACCATTTGGGCAACAACCGCCCCAACAACCATTTGGGCAACAACCGCCCCAACAAATGCAACCCTATGGGTATGCCCCCGCCAAGCCGCCCAAACCACCTGTAGAGCCAACTAGCATCCCTATGCTTGGCGAAGTAACGCACTTTGTGCGCCCATTGTTTGAGCGATTTGGCACACTCGTCATGCTCATGGCACCATCGGCACTCTTGTTTGGGATTTGGTTCTTCTTGACCTCAGCACTCGGTTTTAGTAGTAGTCAATTCGTGACAGGTCTTGTTTCTGCCCTGTGGATGGCATTTGCCTTGTACGTTTTCTTCTATCTCTTGAGCATCGCCATCCCCACATTGCAGTTAAAAACGGCGCTCATCACCATCATTGGGTTGCCCGTATTAACCTTTTTGTTCATCCTATTAGATAACAACTTCTTGTTCACACTGCTCTATTTGGGGGGATGTGGCGGATTGGTATCTTTTGGATATTCGCAACGCAACCGCTTTATCCCTGGTATGGGAGAACCCAGACTCGAAGCACCCGCCGCTATTACCCTATCGTTTGATATTTCGGGGTTAATCAGCGCCATGTGGATGCTATGGACATATTCAGGGTCATTTCAGGCAGGGAATCGCAATTTTGCGGGATTAGTCGCTGGTGCGCTGTTTGGTGCGGCATTTGCCTATGTGGTCTATCATGCCCTCCAAAAAGGCACACCACAGAGCTATATGCCACCCCTGCCCACCCAACAACCGCCACCCCCTATACAATAAAAAAATGAGGGGCTATTATGCCCCTCATTTTTATCATCCGTCTTACCCACCAACATAGGCGCTGGTTTCGGCTTCATTGACCTCTGTATCGTCAAATTGGCGATGGTACAGGTGCGCGTATAACCCGCCTTGTGCGAGTAATTCATCGTGTGTGCCATCTTCGACAATCAGACCCTGCTTCATCACCAAAATTCTATCGGCATCACGTACTGTACTCAGGCGATGGGCGATAATGATGCTCGTGCGCCCCATGAGGACACGCTCTAGCCCTTCTTGGATGAGTGTTTCGGTCTCGGTATCAATATTGCTGGTGGCTTCATCCAATACCAAAATACTATTGGGGTTATGGATGAGCGCCCGCGCCAATGCTAGCAATTGCCGTTGCCCCTGCGATAAATTTGCGCCACCGGGGAGCAATTTATAATCGTATGTATTGGGCAATTTTTCAATAAATTTGCTGGCACACGCGGCTTCTGCACCCGCAATCATCTGTTCACGGGTGATATGCGGGTTAAATAGGGTGAGATTATCGGCAATCGTGCCATCAAAGCAATACGGGATTTGTGGCACAACCATGACATGATTCCGCAATTCTGCCAGCGCCATATCGCGCACATCCAGCCCACCTATTTTGATGCTCCCCCCCGTAACATCATAAAAACGGGCGATAATCCCCGCCAGTGATGTTTTTCCCGCGCCAGTCGCGCCCACAATCGCCACCCGTTGCCCCTCTGGAATCGTGAGGTTAATCCCGCGTAGCACAGGCGCATCGTCATCATAATGAAAATGCACATCCTCTAGTGTGATGCTATGGGCAATATCGGCATTGGGTTGTGGATTTTCTGTCTCTAGGATATGTGGCTCGGTTTTGAGCAGGCGGGCGATGCGTTCACCTGCGGATAATGCCGATTGAATTTGTGCGAATTGCTCCGATAGTTGCAAAATCGGCGTAAAGCTACGGCGGGTGTATTCGATGAACGAAATCAGCATCCCCAAGGTTGCCCATCCCGCCATAACGCCTTGCGCCCCACCATACAACACAATCACCAAACCCATTGTGGTGAGGATTTGTAACACAGACGAAAAATTGGTGTATTGGTCGCGGACTTTGTTCTGGACTTCTAAATATTCGGTGTTGATGCTGTCAAATTCGCGCCGACTCAGTTCTTGGCGACCAAATAACTGCACGATGAGCATCCCGCCCGATTGTTCGTTGATGAACGCCTGATAATCGCCCACCAATTTGTGCATGGTACGGGTCTCCTTGCGGATTTTTTTGCGATAATACAGCGTAGAGACCGCCATAATGGGCAACATCGCCAAGCCGAGTATTGCCATACGCCAATTGAGCGCAAACATCACCCCAATAATCCCCACCAATGTGATGAGGTTGCTGACGACAATCACGATGCTGGTAGACAGCAATTCGGTGAGCGCCTCAATATCACTGGATAGCCGAGCCACCAATTGCCCCACAGGGGTCTTATTAAAAAACCGCATGTCTTGTTTGAGGATGTGTTCAAACATTTTTTGGCGCAAATCGGCTAGGGCGTTCTGCCCCACGGTTTGCAACAAATAAATATGCCCAAAGCGCAAGACAAACAGCGTTGGCACACATAAAATATAAATCACTGCGTATGGGATAAGCCCATTGACACTGCCTTCGGTCATGGGACCATCCACCACCAATTGAATCAGATAGGGTGGCAACAACGACACCGCCGTAACCCCAATGAGCATCACAAAGATGATGGCTAATTGGGCGACATAGGGGCGCAAAAATCCGATTAGCATAAAGATGAGGAATTTATCCCCCACGTTATAGCTCACATCGCTATAAATATCTTGTCTGTTCACTTTCATCTGGGCGCTCATACGGCTCTGATTTCCTCGCTCATTTCACGTTCTACCATGCGGGCATACATCCCGTCTTGGGCGATAAGCTGGTCGTGCGTGCCTTGTGCGATAATCCGCCCTTCATCCATCACCACAATAAAATCAGCATCTTTCACCGTAGCGATACGATGCGCGATGATAATGCTAGTACGATTTTTGAAAACACCGCGCAATTCTCCCAAAATATCGGCGGCGGTATGCGTATCTACGCTAGACAGCGCATCATCCAGCACCAAAATTTCGGGTTCACGGACAATCGCCCGTGCAATGGCTACCCGTTGTTTTTGCCCACCAGAAAGCATCACCCCGCGCTCACCCACCATCGTATCTAAGCCTTGTGGCAATTGGGGCAAATCGTTGCTCACCCGCGAAATGTGGATGGCATCGTTGAGCGATTCAGATACAATACTATCATTGCCCATGCGGACATTATCTTCTAGTGGCTGGCTAAATAAAAAGGTGGATTGTGGCACATACGCGCTAGAACGGCGTAACGCCTCCAAATCCATCTGACGTAAATCGAGTCCATCGAGTGTCACACGCCCCGCATTAGGGTCTAATACCCGCGAGATAAGGCTCACTAGCAGGGTTTTTCCGCAACCAGTCGGTCCAACAATTCCCACCACCGACCCCGCGGGGATTTTTAGCGAGATATCGCGCAATAGCCATGTGTTATCCAACTTGACCCCCACGTTATGAAATTCAATTTCCCCGCGCACTTTTGGCAACGTTTTGGGATTAGGCGGGCTTTTGATAGTCGGATTTTGTAACAACGGGGTGAGGCGTGCTAATGCGCCTGCGGTTTGTTGATAGCGTTGATATATCGTGCCGATATTGAGCAAGGCGTTGCTCAATACCCCCAAATAGAGAAAAAATTGGGCAAAATTGCCGAGTGTCATACTGCCGTTGATGGTCAAAAAACCACCCGCCAGCACGACAATCGCCGCAGTCATTTCACTGATGGCGTTGGGAAGCAACCCGATTGGCTCATTGCGTCGCTTAAAAAACAACCAACTCGCCCGATAATTCATATTCTCTTGCAAAAATTTTTGCGACATGCCTTTTTCGTTGCCAGTGGTCTTGATGGTCTGAATTCCACTGACCGAATCTTGCACCAATGCAGACACTATTCCCGCTTGGTCTTGGACTCTTTCAAAGACAGGCGCAAGCACCGAACCCGCCCGAATTTGAAAGGTGGTGGAGACAGCTAATACGACAAAGACCAATATGGTGAGGGGAAAATGCACGGTTGCCATGAGGATGAAGGTCATCCCCAAAATGAAGATGGAACTCCCGCTACGGCTAAATCCCAACACCATCAAGCGCCAAATCATGGTCACATCACTATGCATCCGCGAGATAATGTCGCCTGTGGCGTGGTGCTGATAAAAATCTTGCTCCAATTTGAGCAGATTTTCAAAGAGCAGGGTGCGAATATCGTAATTTGTCCGAAAGGCAATAATGCCACTATAATGACGTAATCCAAAAAATGCGCCGATACTGATGAAGGCTAATCCGATGATGAGCAAACCGTCCACCGCGATGGTGGCAAGGGGGGCATTTTGGCGCACATGGTCAACGATGACACCCACCAAATACGGTTCTAGCGCGGCTGTGATGCCCGCTAACATGCTAAATAAAAATGAGGCAATGGCTTGGTTTTTGTATTGCAAGACAAAACGCGCCAACCACCGATAATTGGCTACGGGTTGGTCTGATGCGGGTGTCTGAATGGGTTGGTTCTCAGACATCTCAACAAAACCCGTTGCGGATGGGGTAGACATAGGTAAAGTCCCCTTTCTGAATGTATTCTGGATTTGTATCGTACCAAAACAGGACATAACCATTTAGTACCATTATGCAATTTTATGAGTAAGCCGATTAATCCTTCATGAGACATGGATAACCTGCCTGATTGACCAATTCCACATAAATGGGGTTGGTCTGCCGATTTTGTGGGGTAGATGGGCATGATGTAAGGGCTTGCCATGGCAAGCCCGCATTAAACCCACCATGATGCCCATGCACAATATTGCGCCCCCACCAAACCCACTATAAGATAAATAAACCGTATTCAAAAAATCAAGGATTACTGTATGAAACGATTAATTATCCTCTATACCAGCCTCGTGCTATGGCTATCTACTATCATCATCCCCGCCCATGCCCAAACAAACACTTGCTATATAGACCTCAGCGCCGCCGCTGCTACACTTGTCCAAGCACAGGCACAAGCCAGCAGTGGTGATAATGCTACCGCCATCGCTAAATTACGCGAATTACAAGCCCAACTGGATACGATTATCGCCAATTGCGAAGGTAATGCCCAAGATAATACCCGCTCTGCCCCAACCACACCGCCCATTACCAGCACCGATACCATATTCGTCACCGATGACGGCATTTTATCGTTTGTGCTACCGGCTGGATGGGGCATTTTGGAGCGCGATAATTCCATCTTCATCGGCACATCCGTCCTCACGGCTGAATCGCTTAGCCAATTTGGTGCGCCCATCGGCACAGAACTCGGCGCGGCATTGGTCTTGGGGACACCCGCGCAACTCGTCCCCAATATCCGCGCAGGGGCAAATTTTGTGGATGTGCTGGTTGCCTATCAAAGCCAACTCGGACTCAGTGGCTTCCAGACCAGCGAAGAACTTATCCCCGTCCTCTGGCGCGATAGCCCAAGTGGACGATTCGACTTTCAGAATATCGCCATGACAGGCATTATGCAGGTGATTGAATTACAACCAGAGGGACTACATCTGTTGGTGTTTGTAGCATCCACACCCGATAATTCTGGGAATTTAGAGGTATTTCTGACCGACTTGCTCGATTCTGTAGAGGTTAATTTGCCATGACGCTTGCCGATAATTCTGCCACCAGCCCTGTTATAAACGAAAAATGGGTGTTGATTGCCACCATCCTGCCATCCACCATCGCTTTTTTATCTAGTTCTATTTTGAATATCGCCCTGCCCAACATCCAAAAAGAATTTAATGCCACTGCTTCATCGGTGTTTTGGGTGGTCAATATTTACATGCTCTTTTTATCGGCGCTCATCCTACTCGGTGGGTCTTTGGGCGACCATTTTGGGCGCAAACGTATTTTTATGATAGGGATATGGGGCTTCACCATCACCTCGTTTTTGTGTGGGATTGCCCCAAGTATTGAACTGCTCATCATCTTCCGTGCCTTACAGGGTATTGGCGGGGCATTGATGGTACCGGGCAGTTTGGCAATTTTGAGCGCCGTTATCCCCACAGAACGGCGCGGTATGGCGATTGGCACATGGTCAACATTTAGCACCCTCGCCAGCATCATCGGCACACCATTGGGCGGGCTAATTGTCGGGGCAGATTTATGGCGAGTGCTGTTTTTTGCCAATATCCCACTGGGCATACTCGCCATATATATCCTCTCGCGCTATGTACCAGAGACTCGTGATGCCGATGCGTCCACTGCCAAACTCGATTATGGTGGGGCATTGCTCATCACCCTATCGCTGGCAGGAATCACATACGGTCTGAGCGAGATTGGTACATTGGGCATCAGCGACCCGCTCATTTTGGTCACATTGGGCGGTGGATTGCTCACCTTCATCGGCTTTTTGTTGGTGGAACGGGGCAATAAGCACGCGCTCGTGCCATTTTATCTGTTCAAAAATCGCACTTTTAGCGGAGCAAATTTGCTCACGCTGTTTTTATATGCGGCACTCGGCGCGTCATCGGTGTTTTTACCCATGAATCTCATCCAAGTGCAAAATTATTCCCCAGAAATCGCAGGTATCGCCACCTTGCCCATTGGCATCGGTATCGCCCTCATGGGGAGATGGTCTGGCAGATTGGTAGACCGTGTAGGCGCACGTCCACCGCTCACAGTGGGTCCCATCATCACGGGAATCGGGTTTGCCCTGTTGGGATTCACAGGCATCACGGGTGGCGCAGATGATTATTGGCTCACATTTTTTCCGCCCATCGCCTTAATCAGTTTTGGGATGGGGTTGGTGGTCGCACCACTCACCACCGCCGTCATGAGTTCTGTCCCTGTCACCTCTAGCGGGACGGCATCGGGCATCAATAACGCGGTGGCACGGGTGGCGGGTGTTTTGGCGCTTGCCATTTTTAGCGCCATGATGATGGCTATTTTCACCGATAATCTGGGCAGTCGCACCAGCACATTGCCATTGGATAGCGAATCTCGCGCATTTTTGGATATAGAAGCGACTCGGTTGGCAGAAGCATCGCCTCCACCAAATTTGCCCGATGAAACCGCACAAGCCATCGTATTGGCGGTGGATGAATCATTTATAGAGGCGTATCGGGTGGTGATGATAATCATGGGCGTGATGTGTTGTGTGGGGGGATTATTTGCCTTTGCAGTGATAGACCACAAGCAGATTGCCTAGATATAAGACTATTGTCCTACGCTATATTACACGGGTTGGCTTAAAACCCGCCTGTGCGATATACTGATAAAGACATTTTTCGTCCTCATATATAGGTCTGAGAGGATACTTTTTATGCACAACCGAAAATTACTATTCATCCCATTTTCTGCACTAATCGTTATGATGGTTGGTAGCGCATTTTTGGCACTTGCCCCCAGCCCCGTCCAAGCGCAAACCTTTGGCGTTGGACCATGGGCATCGCAATATTATAATTCAGCCAATTTCCAAAACCCCATTGGTGGGGCAACGCCTAGTTATACCATCATCAATTTTAACTGGGGGACAGGCTTTCCAACCGATGCAGGTGGAATCCCCGTCCCGGGTGTGCCTGCCGATAATTTTTCGGCACAATTCACATCTACGCAAACATTGGATGCAGGCACATATACCTTCACCATGAGCGCCGATGATGCCGCCAGCTTGTATATCAACAATGTGCAAGTGCTGTCTATTGGCACAGCAGGGTCACAATCGGTACAGGTGGTCTTACCGGGTGGTGCTGTCACCATGCGGATTGATTACACCGAATTTGCCAATACCGCTAGTTTGTCGCTATCGTGGATAGGCTCAACCACTGGTGGCGGGGGTGTTGTCGCTACAGCAGGTCCAACGCCGACCAATGCCCCACCAACCCGCACACCCCTCCCCAATATTCCAGCAGGGGCATTGACCGCCACTGTTATTCGTGCCAGCTCGCTCAATGTCCGCGAAGCCCCTTCCACAGGTGGGCGGGTATTGGGACGTATTTTGCGCGGACAAACCTATGCCATTATCGGACGCAACGAAGAAGCGACATGGTTCTTAATTCAATTATCACAATATCAGGGATGGGCGTATGGCTATTATTTGTTTGTCAATGGCAACGAATTTAATGCCCCTGTTAGCAGTTCTACCTCCCTATTTGGGCTTGCGGGACAACCAGACACAGGTGTGCGCGGATTAGCAGAATCTGTCATGCGCCTGCGACAAGGACCATCAGTCGCCACCGAGCAAATCGGGCGCGTCACATGGGGCGACCAATTCCCAATTGTGGGACGCACAGCCGATGGCAATTGGGTGCAAATTGTGTGGAAAGGGACAGTTGGTTGGATATATGCGCCATTTGTCCGTATTGTGGCGGGTGAATATGGCAATTTACCCATCCGATAACGCGCTTACCCCATAAATCAATCATCAAAAAAGGGCGTATACAAATACTGTATGCGCCCTTTTTTTATCTCATCACAATGAACACGATTTATTCTGTGTCATAATCCATCGAAGCATAGGCTTCTTCATCTTCATCGGGTGCGGGGGTCGTCATCTCGGTGATGGCGGCTTCTAATTGTGGGATGGTATAAGGCTTTATCAGGTATTTATCCACGAAGTGCATATCACCTGTTGCACGGCTAATCGCATCACGGCGGGCAGTGGTGACAATCACCTTAAACCCACGCGACCCATATTTGCGCTTGGCATAATCTAGCACTTCCCAACCATCTGCCCCCGGCAAATTAATATCTAGCAAAATCAGTTCTGGTTTATTTTCATCAAGCCATTCCATCGCGACATCGCCATTGGAAACGTGATGCAATTCAACAGGCATCCTACGCAACCCAATTTGTACCAACTTAGCTATGCCCAAATCATCTTCAACATGAAGGGTTAGGGTTTTCTCTGACATTGTGACCCTTTTATCTACTATATAGCCAACACATACTTTATTTTAAGATATTAACACCCATATCACAACAAAGGTTTGGTTACGATGTGGTTCTAAAATGCAAATGTGTTAGCGACTATCGCATAAATCCTATGGAATCACCCGATGATTGAGCATATCATTGGCGGCTTTGACCAAACGGCGCAATTCATCCTCAATATCGGGGGTGATGCCATCCAAAATCGCCGCATCCCGAAAGAGGTCGCGTGCCTCACGCAGATTATCCTGCCCCATCCGCAAGCGCCGTAGCCCTTGTCGCAATTTATCGCGTGCCTCGCGGTTAATAGGTGTGGCGGGATAATTTGGAAAATCCCAGCCATGCAACGCAGCGACATTTTGCAAATCTGCCAAAAATTCTTCGGCTGTACCAATTTGCAACGCCGCCCCGCGCTGAAGCACCGCTTGTAAATCGGCGCTCAACGTTGGTTCTACACCAAAATCGAGCGTAGTCACGTCTTGATACCGCTTTTCCACATCCGTGAGGTTACTCGGTTGTGGTTTGAGGGTGGTCTTATAAGGCGATAAGCCTGTGAATGTCGAGTATAAAATGCCCACGCACAAATTATGCACATCCATCCGAAAAAGTCCGCCCGCATTGGCACGATTTTCGATGAAGCGTGAACTATTGAGGTCAATGATGGTCAGTTTGCTTCCATCCCAATAGACATGCTCCAACTTGTGGTCTAAATAGGCGATATAGTGACTATGTGCCGTTTGCAAAAAGTGGGCAAATTGCACTGCCAACGCCAGACCTTCTTCCGATGGCAAGCGCCAACGGGTATTGGGCTGATTGGGCTTCATCTGATAAAACAGATTGTGGTGGCGTGGCAAATTGGGCATGACCAAATAGGGTCGCCAACCTTTTTCGGCATATTCCGCCATGTGCTTAGAATATGCACTAACATCTAGTCCAAATGAGACCATTTCGCCACTGGTGGGGGTCTCATCGGCGTTTTGGACATAGCCACAATCCAGCAAACTCACCACATGCGGGCTTTCTGCCAGTTTGGTGAGCAATTCGGCTTCATGAGGAAAAGCACGATATTCCCACTTAATGTCGCCATCATCGGATAGATGTTCGGGGCGCATGACCTTAAATGCCACCGATTTACCCGTTTTGCGGTCTTGTGCCTCTAAGACACGCGCATAATGCCCTAGTGCAAAGGTGTCTATCAAATTTTGAACATGATACAATTCTGAAAGGTTTGTCATGTGAATATGGATTCTTCCGTTAATCGCTTGTCTCTAAGTGGCAAATTCTACTATAATGAGATGAGAGATTGCAATTCGACACTTAGGATATACAAGAAAAATGCAATTACAACGGGTGTATTTACACAATTTGCAATACAACAAGGAGATTCTCCATGTTTAAGCCGGGTCGTGGAATTCGCCTGCGGTGTAGTGGTCGCAGCGACACAGGGCAAATGCGAGATAACAATGAAGATAGTATTCACTTATGGTCACATGGCGAACACATGGCGCTTGCTGTTGTTGCTGATGGCATGGGTGGTGCAGTGGCAGGTGAAGAAGCCAGCCGTATCGCGGTAGAGACCATCACAGCAGGGTTAACCACCAACGAACTCATGCACCCCGATGGGTATCATGTGATGGATGAAGACACCCTCATCAAGCAACTTAAGACCACCATCCGCAACGCCAATAACAATATCATAGACCAAGCCCAAAAACGTCCAGAGCTAAAAGGTATGGGGACAACTATCACCCTCGCGTTTATTCGTAATACACACGCCATTATTGGGCATGTGGGCGATAGCCGTGCCTATCTGGTAGATGGTAGTGATGGTCATATCATGCAAGTCACATCTGACCACAGTTTTGTGCAGGCATTGGTCAATGCAGGGCATATCACAGAAGATGAAGCAGAAGAACACCCCATGCGAAATGTCCTCTATCGCGCACTCGGTCAATCGCGTGATGTTGAGGTGGATGTGTATTATGAGCAATTGCATGTGAGCGATAGATTGGTCTTATGTTCCGATGGACTCACCCTACACGTCAAACCGAGCGAAATCGCCCAGATTGCCCTCACCAAAGATGACCCCGATATCATCGCAGAGGCACTCATCGCCCTCGCCAATCAACGAGGCGGACGCGACAACGTGAGTGTGTTGGTGATAAAAGTCGAGCAAAACGAGACCAGCCTCATTGATGATGCCGATGCCCTAGACCGTGATTTTGAGACCACCCCATTCACCGTTGGCGATTTGGGTTTTGGATTCGATTCATCGGAGTCGTCTAATTTCCCCAAACAGGAACATAAAAAATCGGTTTATCATGAGCAATAGCAACCCAATTATCATGACGAAATGAGGGGGATATTGCGCTTATTTATCCAAAAACTAAATTTTGGACATATTGCCCTGTTGGTC
>DAOTUO010000058.1:0-7132 GCA_034436595.1 Anaerolineae bacterium
TCGGCAGGGCGGTTATGGGTGTGTTTCAGCGTCATTGAGAAAATGGATATTCCAGAGAGAATTAGCACGGGTAAAATCGGTGGTTTCGACTTTGGATTAGCGCATTTCCTCACAAGTGACACGGGGCATACGATACAAGCGCCACCGTTTTTTGTATCGGACTTGCCAAAGCTACGCAAGGTGCAGAGGCAAGTATCGCGTAAGGTTGTCGGTAGTCACAATCACTGCAAGGCACAGAAACACATCGCACGTTCTCATATTCGTATATCAGACAGACGCAGAGTTTTTCATTTTCAATTAGCTCATGCGCTATGCGATGAATACGATGTCATGGTCTTTGAAGATTTGAACCTTGATGCTATGAAACGGCTTTGGGGACGCAAGGTATCCGATTTGAGTTTTGGACAGTTCATCACCATCTTAGAATGGGTTGCCTTCAAACGGGCAAGCGTGTACTGTTCATTGACCGCTTTGAACCGACCACAAAAAGGTGTTCGGCATGTGGTCATAAGCAGAAGATGGAACTGAAAGACCGTGTGTTTCGGTGCGGAAATTGCGGCATTGAGTTAGACCGAGACCATAATGCGGCGTTAAATATATTAGCAGCGGGGCATCGTTGCATACTGCACGAGATGCGTAAGACTACCTTTAGGTAGCCTCATTGTTGACGGCAGAAGCCCCTGTCTTTGGACATGGGGAGTATGTCACTATAGAAGAGGTTTAGAAACTGTAGGATAATAAAAGACTATGCAAAATGCGCGTGGAATGCAATTGGGGAACTATACCCTAGACCGAATACTCGGTGGCGGGGCAATGGGGCAGGTTTATCTGGGTAATCAGGAAAATCTCCAACGACAAGTCGCCATCAAATTGATGAATTTTGCAGACGAAAAAAGTTTTCGGCGCTTCCAACAAGAAGTGGCGATTACCTCTACCCTAGACCATCCGCATATCATCAAAATTTTTGATTATGGCATCGAAAATAATATCCCCTATGTGGTTATGCAATACCTCGCAGGGGGGTCTTTATCAGAACGGATTCATCACGCGCTCGTAACAAGGCTACCTCTTGTCTCGTTGGGAGAAGCGGCTCAATTGCTAGAAAAATTGGCGAGTGCGGTAGATTATGCTCATGCACAAGGGGTCATCCACCGCGATATTAAACCCGGAAATGTGATGTTCGACAATCTTGGCTATCCCTATCTGGTAGATTTTGGCATCGCCAGACTCGGTGAAGGTGGGCAAGAACTCACCCAAGTCGGTATGACCGTCGGCACACCCTTTTATATGGCACCCGAAATGTGGGGACCAGGTGAATTGACCACCACCATAGACCAATATGCCACAGGTGTTTTGTTATATGAAATGCTCACGGGTTTACATCCATTTGAAGTCGACCCTGGCAAAGACCCCAACCTCAATTTGATGTATAAGCATCTCAATGAAGCACCGCCGCCCATTGAATCGTTACGGTTTGACCTGCCACCACAATTGACAGCAGTCCTCCGCAGGGCGCTGGCAAAACGCCCACAAGAACGATTTGCCACCATGCACGATTTTTCCCGTGCGTTTTCTGATGTGGCACGCCAAATACCCAGTGAGCCAAACGACTTTTTTCGGTTCAAATTACCAGAGAAAAATCCCGCCGACATCAGAATTGGCAACGATTCTGGCTTGGCAAGCCGAATCGCCGCCATCGCCAATATCTCAAAATCGGGATTGGGCAGTAGCTCACGCGGGGGTTATGGCAGTCAATCGAAGGGTGGCTATGGCAATCAGTCAAAAAGTGGCTATGGCACACCCGTAGGCACACGCGGTGGCTCACGAGGCGGGACAAGTGGCGGATTTGGTCATACACCCATGAGCCAGCACCAAGCCACCGGTAACCGCACACCACTCATCGCTGTGGCGGTGATTTTGGCGGTGTTGGTGGTCGGCGGGATTATTTTATTGCTATCGGGTGGCAACACGCCACCGGATGTGACCCCAACAGCCATCAGTATGGTGGCAGACGCATCGGCATCGCCCACCCTGAGTGATTCGGCACGGCAATTTTTACTCGATTCAACCCTAACGGCGGAAGCACGTAATAACCCTGTCCCGACAGATAGCCCCACCGAAGAACCCACCGATATAGTGACCGAAGAGCTAACCGAGATAGTGACCGAAGAACCCACCGCCACCAACGAAATCGTGGTGGAAGCATCGGCATCGCCCACATTGAGCGATGTTGTGCGTGAATTATTTGGCACACAAACCGCACAAGCCAATAGTGTGTCTGTAGATACCCCCCCAGAAGAAACACCAACGGTTGAATTGACTGAGGATACCCTCAGCAGTCCTAATTCACAACCATCAGAAGAAATTACGGCAGAGGTGGCGTTATCTGAGGCACAGCAACAAGCGACATTACAGGCGATTGTGCAGGCAACCCTAAACAGCAGTATCACCGCCACCACCCAAGCCATTGCCAGTCTTACGGCAAGTATCCCCACCGAAACACCCACAGAAATACCTTCTGCAACCGCTACGGCGACCAATACGTCCAAACCGAGCCGTACACCCACCCCTACCGCAACATCTACACCAAGCTATACACCCACAGCGACCCATACATCGCTACCAACGGCGACACCCACCGCTAATCAGACGGAAATTATCGCAACGGTCACACAAGCCTATTTAGATAGCTTGCCGACCAATACCCCAACCATCACGCCAACCCTCACACCCGATTCGTGGAGTATCACAGAGACCACCATCACGGTGCGCGGATGGATTCCCCCACAAGTGGCGTTACGTCTGATTTTTGTACCAATGGAGTGCTTCACGGTGGGCGATGTTGAGCAATGTCTGTCTACACCGCTAGAAGTAGATGCCCAATTGGTCACAAACGCCCAATATGCCCAATGTGCCAGCACAGGCGTATGTTTGCGCCCCAATAATGCCGACTTATACGACCCAACAGGGGCGCGTGCCGATGAGCCTGTGGTCGGCGTGACATGGTTTATGGCGCGGACATATTGCGAAAATCGGGGTGGGCGCTTGCTCACAGAACGCGAATGGTTCTTCGTTGCCGAAAATAACACCAATTTTGGGGTGGATAATCGAGAATGGTTAGCCACCATCGCACAGAGCTATGCTTTTGCACCCTATAATGCCGATGACGGACGTGAAGATGTGTCTGGTATTGTGCAAGGGACAGTCGTCACTATGGCAATTCGTGGCAATGAAGAGGGCAATCGGCGCTTGAGTGAGCGCGATACCCTCGCCAGCAACCAAAATGACCGTGATTTAGGATTTCGGTGTGTGCAAACAGGCTAACATGATTATCCTGCTGTAAACGACCCGCCCATCGCCTGCACATCCACCCGAATCCCCTCTATTTCTGAGGGGATTTGGTCTTGTGGGGCAAGTTGTGCGAGTGGCACTTTTTGGTCTACCAGCACCACCAGCACCCATTCATCGGTTGGACTATTATTCTGTTTGCGATATCCCACCGCCGTACCAATCACATGGGCTTTTTGGAGTAATTCAGGGCTATAACGGGCTTGAATATCGCTAATACGGGCTTTTATATCATCCATAGGGGTTACACCTGATAATTATTATGGTCAAATTCGGGACGGTCTTTGCGGATAAAGCACAAATCAAATTGCCAAAATACCTCATCATTGCGATATAACGGCTCACAAAAATCTACGGGACGGAATCCCCGATTTTCTAAATAGGCGCATAGCTCATGAAAGCGCAATGCCCCTTCATGCAGGGTAAAGTTATAACTTTCGATGATGAGCATATTAGCCTGTTTGAGCATCACAGTTGCACCCGCCAAAATCGGCAATTCAAACCCGTGTGTATCCAGTTTGAGAAGATATGGGGCGGGCAAGTTGCGGGTGGCAATCTCATCATCAATGGTGATGACGGGAAGCGAAATATACCCCATCTTATGGGTATGTGATGCCACCCCACCAAATGGGTCGCTGGCATCGAAGAAAATTTCCCCCTGTTTATCACCAGCCACCGCCATCACCGTTTGGACATTGGGGTGTGCGCTGGCAAAAGCAGTTATCCCCGCCTGATGCACCGTATTGGCTTCTATGAGCAGATAGTTGGCATTGGGATAAAACGGCATGACCTGTTTTGACCATCGCCCATCAGATGCACCGACATCAATCACGGTTTGAATACCCAGAGGGGCGCGGCTGGCGATGCGTGTGAGCATGGATGTGAGGCTGTGTGTCGTCTCTTTTTTGACGATACGATAGCCGAATTTACCCAATAGCCGATTTACAGTCTTTTTCATCCAGCGACTCCTGTTCCCATTGTGCGGACGATAATCGCCGCAAGTAGCACAAATGCCCATAGATAACTGCCCATCGCAGGGCGTTTTTTGGCGGTGGTCTCTACAAAGATGAAAAATGGCAACGATAACACCACACCATAGCCATAAATCAGATGCACTTCATCGTATGGTCTACCACCCATTAACCACATGATACCACCAATTGCCCCTTGCAACAGCATAAAAGCGAATAGGGTATATGTCCCTGCCCGAAACCATCGGCTCACATCGCCGTGCTTTATCAACCCCACATAGACACCCATGCCGAGCATGATTAACGCCAAAACAAATCCTACACGGCTCAAATACCAGTGAACCTCTTTCATAAAGTGATAGCGTGTGGCAATTTGTGGCTCAAAAATCACCATGATTGCCACCCATGTCAAAAAAGTGAGAAATGCCGTCATGCCAATGGTGATATAAGGCGTGACCTGCCAATAATAGGCAATATCGGGCTTTTGCCCGCTACGAATCGGTATCGTCATAGGGTTTCTGTGACCACATCAGCTTCTGCCCCCGCCTGTTTATGTTTTGGGATATGGGCTTCTTCTGGGATGTTGGATGCAATCCAAAAACCGGCAAAAATGAGGATAGCCCCTGCCATCTCGCCAAAATACTTAAAGGATGGGTCGCCCAGACGGATGAGTGCGCCACCAAAGGCAGGTAATAACCCCCCCGCCGCAATCAGCCAATTACCCACCACACGATTCCGCATGATTTGTTTTTTGCGAAATAGGCGGGCAGAATATAATGCACCACCCACCAAAAGGATTGTCCCCCATATATTCATCACAGGTGAGAAAAATCGGACTGTGCCACGCGCATTTTCGCCCATAATATCGCGGTAGATTTGGGTCATGTCTGCGCCCATAACCCATTTTGAGCCGTCCATCGCGGTAAAAAACAATGTCCATGGCAAGGTCATGATGCCCACCAATAACAACGCCATTTGGATGTTTTTGGCGATGCTTCCGCGCCGAATGAGTAGATACGCCGTCCCCTGACCCAGCCACGGGGCGACCATCAACGCGCCTGTCCAATACCACAACCCAAAGAAGAACGGACTCCATATAAACGTTAATATCACCTGACAGAGTGTACCAAGAAAATACATTGTCAAGCCAATTCCCCACGCCAAGAGGTGAGGGCGACGCTTTTCATACCAACGCCGTAAGACAATAAAGGCAAATGTGCCTGTGGTGAGGGCGCTAATGACCGATAACACAAAAGCGAGTGTTAGTTGCATAGAAGTTTATCCTTTTGCCAAAAGAAAATATTTGCGAATTATGGATATTTTAGTGCCAAAATCTATAAAAATCTATAAAAGGTTGGTCTTATGCGGCTCATTATATCAAATTTTAGTGGGGATAAAATTACAAATATGGGCAAAAAATTGCGCGTTTGACAGACTTAGGTTAAACTCTCATTAGTCCTTAAATTTTTTTGTTCCTAGAAACATAGCGAGGATTAAACCCTTGAGACAAAAATTATTCATCCTCAGTTTACTTTTGGTAACTCTGGTCATTCCATTAGTGACCTCTGCCCAAAATCCACCCGCCCGTTTATTGATTAATTATCCAGAAGTCGCCGTTGGTTCAGGCGACAGAACGGCATTGGGGCTATATTTTACCGTCCTAGACCGTAGCGGTTTGGCGGTAAGTGGGTCTGGTGCCAGTAGCGCTGTCATAGTCATGGACACAGGCAATCGCTACGATGCAGAAGTGAGCGCCCCAACCACACCACTCAATATTTTGCTTTTGCTGGATATGAGTGGCAGTATGGGTGAAGCCGCCCCTGCCATGAAAACCGCCGCTATTCAAGCGATTCAGACCGCGCCAGAAGGCACACGCTTTCAGGTGATGACATTTAATCAACAAATTACGGTGGTGCAACCATTCACCAGTGAACGCAATGCCGTGATTAACGTGATTGCGGGGGTTAATCCACCACCACGCACCGACCCCAATGCGGGAACATGCTTGTATGACGCGCTTATTCAGTCATTGGCAGAGATGGATAGTGTGCCATTACCCAATCGGCGCACAATTGTGTTATTCACCGATGGACGCGATGAACTCACGCGTGGCGGTGCAGTGTGTAGCCGTTTTACTTATAACGATGTATTAGACCGCGCCACCCGCATTGATGACCCCATCGCCATCAATACCATCGGACTCAGTGGCGACAGAGCCATCAATGAGGACGAATTGCGCGACCTTGCCAATACCACCGGTGGGATTGCCGCCATTGGCGAAACGACCAATCTCACTGACCTGTTTGGACAAATCATCAACGGGTTAGCCAGCCAACAAGTGGCACGCGCCGAAATTTGTGAGCCAGCAGGCGCACGGAGTGCCACACTGACCATCAATGCAGGCGGGCAATTGCTCACCGAGTCGGTTGCCTTCCAAAATGCGCGTGGATGTGCCATCGCCACCGCAGTCCCCACAGTTTTAATCATCAGAGGGGTGCAATTTAACAACGAAAGAGAAGAATTATCCTTTAGGATTGATGGGCAAGGGCAAGAAAATGTGGCGGAATATCGCATTGATGTGTATGACCGCAACGATAACCTTGTGCTGACCGATGTACAAACATCTAGCCAAATCTTGTTCGATGCCAGCCGTATCCCCGATGGTCAAGTGACCATAGATATTTTGGCGGTGAATAGCAGTGGCATTATCTTGGCGCAGGTAGATGGAACAACCACCATCGAGCGTCCTGTCCCAACGGCGACACCCACGCTTGCCCCCACAGAAACACCCGCCCCCACCAACACACCCGCCC
>DAOTUO010000059.1:0-2480 GCA_034436595.1 Anaerolineae bacterium
GCCGAATTAAATGTGCATTAGACCATTTGTCTGAATCACCCGCCAAATATCTCTTTTGGATAGCATTTTCAGAGACAATTCGTGCTTGTTCGTATGTGCGCCAAGATGAATTTAATGGAGAAACGATTTTGAAATCAAATGATTTTTCAGAAAAAGAGAACCTTTTCAGGGCTTGCCTTGTGGCTGACATACGCACTGCGTGCTAGTCAGCCAGTACACTTCTGCCTATTTTGTGGGATGTACTGGCTGACTAGAGGCGTTAGCCTCGTATGTCAGCCACAAAATATTAAAAAACACCCCTAAATTGAAATGTTCTCTTCAGTCAATAATCGTATGAATTTGTTTTCGGTTCTCCATTACAGGTTTTTTGTCTAGAGCATCTAGTGTAAAACAAATTATCCGCCCCAAAACTGAAATGCACCCTTATAACGCCGTTGGTTGCATATTTTCCAAAATTGCCTTATAACAAAGGTATGGCAATCATGCCAGCATGTTTAGGCTAGTTTAGGAGACCGCCGATTATGAAATTGTTTGCCCGTATTGCGATGCTGGTGATGATATTGCTCCTCGCCATGCCGATTTTTGCCCAGGATGAGGATATAATACCCATAGACCCCGATGGCGAACTCACCGAGACATTCACCAATGCCGATGGCGATATATCTGTCAGTTATTTGGCGGGGATGGGCGTAAGGGAGAGTGATTATCAAATTTTTATGGACTTTGATTTGGCATCGAATGACTCTATCATAATTGCCACGCCTCGCGCCATCGAATTTTTCGATATTCCTGCCGATACAATCGAAATCCTCAGCCAATCGGTATACGACACATTTGCCAACTTTATCCAAGAATCGCGCCCATTAGAAGAGCTTGTCGGTGAGGCGACTGTGGGTGATTATGTCGCCACAACCATTGCGATGGAAGGCAGAAATGGGGTAAAGGTGGTGGCGTATATTTTTGCGGTGGATGCCGCTAGCCCTGAATTTTTTGTCGCCACCCTCATCAGCGCAGAGTTCGTATTTGCGGTGGATGTGGAAACTGCCATCTTGGAACGCATCATCGAGAGCCTTGTCATCAACGATGATGTGAGCGCAGAAGCCACGCCATCGCCATTTATCGAAATTACGCCAGAAGTCACACCAGAGGCAGTCGTGAGCGCGGTTGAATTTGTCGCGCGTCCCGCCCCACTAGAGGCATTTGAGGCGGTCGAATTGCCACAAAGCGTCACGCTCAGAGACGGGATATTAACTATCAACCTGCCAGAATCGTGGGTGACAGATGGTGATGATATGGTTGCCACCAACGAAGCGACACTCCTCTTATTTGATGGTGCGGTTGTCGTGCCAGTCGGTGATGTGGTGTTGCAATTTGGAACACCCAAAAACATCAAAAGTGCGCCCCTGCCAGAATATAATCTGGTGACGGTTATCGAATTTCTGCAAAGTCTGACAGAGACCAATTTGCCTGTCTATGAATATACCGATTTGCCATTCGTGGCGTATTATATGCCACTGGAAAGCGACCTCGTGCCAGAAAACGCCTTTTTTATCTTCGTCAAAATTGGCGAAGAAGCCGATGATATTTTGATTGTATCGGGTATTTCGGGCGATTTTGATGCCGATGAAGCGACCATCTTGGCGATTATCGGCAGTCTCGTCTATGATGCGGCGTTGGATGTGTAATATCGCCGTTTTTATCTGCACCCCATAGGGATAGAGGGCTTGTACGGACGCACTTCTAGGCGTGTCCGTAGTTGTTTTGATGATTTTGCGTAGATACGGCAGGCGGTAAACCGATTTTTGTGGGTCAGATAGGCATGATGTACGGGTTTGCCATGGCAAACCCCTATGCCATACCTATTTTTGTGATGAAAACAGGCAGACCAACCCCATTGATGGGGTTTCGGTCAATTAGGCAGGTGGTTCACCGCCTGCCGTCGCTCAGTGAGACACGCTTCTGCGCGTCCACAGGGGGATAGGGGATGTTTTTAAGTCTGCCCTCAGCGCAACAAATTGAGGCACACCTTCCAGCCACCGTCCTCTTGCACCACAGGCAAAATATCGAGTTGCATCAGGTCGAGTGAGCGTTCCACTGTCTGCCCCGCGAGGCTCACGCGCACCATGCCCGCAATCGTGACATTGCTGGTGGCTTGGTTATAGCTATAGGTCAATCCCGATAAATCCAACGTAGAGCCAGCACTCCCCAGACCTTGCGCCAATTGTGCCAACACGCCATCGGTGAGGGCGGCGCTTTGCACATTACACATATTGGCGCGGAGTGTCTCGCCATCTGCCCGAAAAAACGCCTCTATCCAATTTTTGCTGGCAATTTCGGGTGAAACTGCCCCGCCACCCGTGCTACATGCCACCATCGCCAGCGCCAAAATGCCCATGCTCATCATCAAAAATACACGGTTGAACTGTCTCATAAGATATTTTTTCCTCTGATAATAATACAAAAAAGAATGCCGATAATAT
>DAOTUO010000060.1:0-7771 GCA_034436595.1 Anaerolineae bacterium
GTGACCCCAACGGGATTCGAACCCGTGTATTCACCTTGAAAGGGTGATGTCCTGACCGCTAGACGATGGGGCCTTATTACTCACAACAGGGATGAGTATATCAATTTTACGGCATCTCGTCAAGCCTATATCTGGCAATTTACGATGCGTCTGGTTGCAGATACAGCGCCAATTTTGTCCGTAGTTCTACAATATTAATCGGCTTGCTCAGATAATCATCACATCCCGCATCCAGTGCCTTTTCTCTATCCCCCATCATTGCATGGGCTGTGAGCGCAATAATCGGGATATGGGCAGAAATCGGGTTGTCTTTAATAACCTTTGCCGCCTCCCAACCATCCATCTGGGGCAAAGACAAATCCATCAAAATCAGGTTAGGGAGTTCACTCGTGGCTTTTTCTACCCCCTCCACCCCATTGAGTGCGGTTATCACATCATAACGAAGCATCGTCAATAAATCGGTGATAAGCATCAAATTATCTTTATTATCTTCAACGACAAGTACACGTACCATGAGCCACATCTCATCTCTATAAATGGGATAATTTCTTAAAATTTGGTTTTTCATCCAATGAGACCGATGGAATTATCGGTATGTCTGTCGCGCTCTCAGCAGATGGCTTGAGCAATTTATCATACAAACTCAGCGCACGATGCGGCAATTCACGATATTCACACATATCACAAATATAGATTTCGGTGTTGGGCGCACAAAAAATACCTTGTCCATACAAACAGACGAAAGTCTGATGATTTATCCGACACCGCCCCACCATACAACTAGGACACTCAAAAGATTCCATTATTCCCTCACTAATCTGCATTAATCTGATGAATAAATCCAATCGCATTGAGGGGCCAATACCGAAATAAGGCTTCTCCAATGACAGCACTATGCTTGACAGGTCCAAAAGCGCGTGAATCATTGCTCACATTGCGGTTATCTCCCATCAGAAAATATTCATCATCTGCTAATTGCCATTCGCGGTCACGACAAGAGCGCGTGCAGGGTTCATTGATATATGGCTCATCGAGTCTTTCGCCATTGATATACACCTCACGGTCACGAATGGCGACCAATTCACCGGGCATTCCAATCACCCGTTTGATAAGTGACGGGTCATTGCTATCCGACTCTGGCGAATTGAACACGATAATGTCACCGCGTTGTGGGTCGCCCAACATATAATTCACACGACTAATAATGAGGCGCTGACCCTCCACAAAGGTCGGCTCCATACTCTTACCATGTATCTCTGAACGTGGCAAAGCCAATTGAAGCAATGTGAATACCGCCACCAAAAAAACAACGGTGCTAATAATCTCTTGAACACCCCGAAACCGTCCCACTTGAGGGCGGGGTATTTTAGTTTGGGTGGTTATTTCCATTATAAAATTATCCTTCACTTATGGTTTGGGGAAATTGATGCTGTCTACAACTCCCCAATCGGAGGGAGGCCAATAGCGAATAACGACCTCGCCCACAATAAATTGGCGCTTAACACCATTAAATGAGCGCGAGTCACTGCTCCGATTACGGTTATCCCCCATGACAAAATACTCGTCACTACCCAATTCAAATATTTTATCTTGGCAACTATATTGATTACACGGTTCATTGATATATGGCTCATTTAATTGTACGCCATTCACATAAACCTCGCGGTCTCGAATTTCGACGGTTTCACCAGGCAGACCAATCACCCGTTTGATATAATCTTCAGTGGGGGCATTAGGATAATGAAACACCACAATATCACCCCGTTGGGGGTCTGCCAGCAGGTAATTCATACGGCTAATGAGCAATAACTGGTCATCCCGAAAGGTTGGCTCCATACTCGACCCACGTACTACAAAACGCACCGTAGACAAATTGACCAGTGCATAAATCGCCCCAATTAGGACAATTAAATCGAGCAATTCGCGCATGGCACTCCATCTACCTAAGCGGGGGCGTGGCATACGTTGTGAGGAAATAGTCGTTTGAATCGGTTGAATAGCGTGTATCTCTGACAAAATCATTCGCCTAACAAGTTGTATCTAGTCTAGTATGATTATAAGGCGCATTACCTTAATTGTGCATAGCCAAATATGCCCTATGACTATTTTGCGCTATTAACGGGCAAATAACACGGCTTGACAAACACTGTTATTATACAGATAATCCCAATAGGATTAATCAGGAAAGAAATAATTATGAGATTAACATCACGCAGTGAATATGCCCTTTTAGCATTGGTTTTTTTATCACGTTTACAAAATGAAGAATTTATTTCTGTCGAAAAAATCGCCACCGCACAAGGGATTCCCCCAAAATTTTTAGAGCAAATCCTCCTCACCCTCAAGCGGGCGCATTATGTCCAAAGCCTAAAGGGTCAACGTGGGGGGTATCGGCTCGCCAAAGAACCCAAAGACATTACATTGGCAGAGGTCATTCGCCTACTCGATGGGGCGCTCGCACCCACCGAATCGGTGAGCAAATATTTCTACGAACCAACGCCCATCGAAAAAGAACCAAAACTTATCCAAACCTTTATCGAAATCCGCGATTGCATCCTCATCAAACTCGAAAATACCACCCTCGCGGATATTCAATAATTAGTCGTCTAGCCCTTCGCGTTGGCGGAAGCTAATCCGAATCGGCGTGCCTTCAAACGGGAATGCTTGGCGGAATTGATTTTCCAAATAACGCCGATAACTAAAATGCACCAGCGATTTGTCGTTCACATGCAATAAGAATATCGGGGGCGCAGTCGAAACTTGTGTCCCAAAATAAATCTTGAGGCGTTTTGTGCCTTTCAGTGGCGCAGGATGCTTTTGGATGGCATCGCGCAGAACACGGTTGACTTCTGCGGTTTGCAGACGGAAATGTCGCGCCTCATACACCCGATTGGCAACCTCTAACACCTCATGAATCCGTTGCCCAGTGAGGGCGCTGATGAATATCACAGGGGCATACGGGATAAAGTGCATCCGTTCCTTCACTTTGTCGCGGAATTCATTGATGGTATTACTATCTTTTTCTAGCGCATCCCACTTGTTAAAGACAATCACCAGACTTTTATATTCATCCAACACATACCCCGCGATATGCTCATCTTGTTCGGTGATGCCCTCCTCGCTGTCAATCATAAGGACAGCCACATCACACCGTTCAATGGCATTAAAAGCGCGTATCACACTAAATTTTTCTACCCCTGGCTCAATTGACCCACGTTTACGAATCCCTGCCGTATCAATGATGGTGATTTCTTCGCCATGCCAATTGAGTTTGGTATCTATCGAATCGCGGGTTGTGCCTGCAATGGGACTCACAATCACCCGTTCTTCACCCAAAAGGTGATTAATTAGGGTGCTTTTACCCGCATTTGGACGACCAACAATGGCAATTTTAAGGCGGTCATCATCATCTTCGGTAAAATCAAATTCAATATCATGCAATGCCTTGACCACCGCATCCAACAAATCGCCTGTGCCAAGCCCATGAATCGCGCTGATGGCGAACACTTCGCCCACCCCTAGCGAATAAAATTCCAATGTTGCATCGGTCTTTGCGAGTGTATCGGCTTTATTTGCCGCTACCAATACGGGCTTATTGGTACGGCGCAAAATGAGCGCAATTTCTTCATCTGCCGCCGTCACGCCATGCACCGCATCTACCAACATGATAATCACATCGGCTTCTTCAATCGCAATCATGGCTTGTGCCTTAATTTGTGGCACAAAATCAATGCTTCCTTCTGCTAATGGTCGTATATCGCGTGTACCTTTGGGTTGATAAATTTCGATACCACCCGTATCCACCACATGAAACGAAATACCACCCCAAAATGACTCGGATATAATTCTATCGCGGGTCGTACCCGGAATATCATCAATCACGGCTAGTCGTTCTCCGATAAGCCGATTAAATAGCGTGCTTTTACCCACATTGGGTCTGCCCACAAGGGCAATGACTGGTTTTTTTGACATTTTTTGTTATTCTTTCTCACATAATTGGTGTTCTATTATACCAAATATTGGTGTGAATATCATGGCAGAGATTTGAATCAGCAGGCATACTGGAGTGAATATGGTCACAATTTTGGGCGCATACGCGGTTTTGGGCGCGGGATTCATCGGCATCGGGGCATTATTTTATCGGCTAACCGATAAGACCCGTTTCTCACCACTATGGGCATTTTGGCTGGGCTGGGCGATGTGCATCATCATCTTACAATTATGGCATTTTTTTGCGCCCATCAACGACACCCTCCGCATCCTGCTAGTAGGGCTTGCCAGCATCAGCCTCATTATTAACCAAAAAATCATCCTCATGGCAATACGCCCCATCACACCACAAAAAATTGTGTGGCTATGTATCACGCTCATCATTGCCCTATGGAGCGCCAACCGCGCCACCTATAGTACAGCAGATTACACCGCATTTGGCTTTGATACAGGCTTTTATCACCTGCCTGTCATGGAGTGGTTTAATCAACATCCATTGATGATTGGTCTGGGGAATGTGCATACCCGTTTTGGATTTAGCAACGCGCATTTTCTGTATGGCGCGTTGGTCAATTGGGATACTTTTGCAGGGAAACCCTATTTGGTGATGAACAGCCTGCTGTATGTGGCATTTTTATCGCATGTCACATGGAGTCTGTTGGTCGTCTTTGGTGGGCAAGAAAAACGTGCTGAACACATCTTCCGCCTTTTATGTCTGCCATTTGTATTGATGTGGTTATTGTGGCGTTCCGCAGAGGGGTTAGGGGTATCATCCACATCCAACGATGTCCCCATTTTCATGCTAGGTATTTTATTGGCGGGGAATATATTGGGCATCATCGAATCACGTATTATTCATCTGGCGGATATATGGCGCATTGCGGTGCTAGTGTGTGTTGGCATCGCCGTCAAATTTAGCTTTGTTATCATGGGTGGTGGGTGGCTTATATTGGCTGGATTGCTTTTTATCCAACAAAAAAAGCCCTTACGCGGGGCAATTTTGGGGGTAATCGCCATTGGCGCAGTCATCCTCATCCCCATGATGATACGCTCGGCGGTCATGACAGGCTATCCGTTATATCCCCTGACACTCGGTGGATTCGATGTGGATTGGCGGATTCACACCAGCACCGCCCACTACGAATCCGAGCATATTCAAACGTTTGCGCGTGTTTTGGGCGATACACCGATGTATGACACGCTCATCAACAACCCCGATGGCGAATGGCTCACTTTTTGGATGGAAAAGTCGGGACACGATTATCCCGTGTTCTTCTATATCCCGCCGATACTAGCAGTCATCGGCTTTCTGGCACTCATCGCCAAGCGCAAAATCCGCCCCATCGAGATTTTTTTCGTGGATGTATTGCTGGTTAGCATCGCATTTTGGTTTATCACCGCCCCCTTATGGCGACTCTCTGGCGGGGTGACATGGCTACTGGGCGCGGGACTAATTGCTATCGGCATCCATCGGTTTTATAAGCCTCTCACCGCCCTATTGCTGGTGGGCATGTGCGTTTTTGTGATGATAGATGGGATACAAAATCGCGGATTCGATTTTTCGTTAGTCTCTGGTGACCAGCCCGCGCCCATTCACTGGATAGAACCCGCCCGCACCGTATTTGGGTTAGAGGTCAATATCGCACAAGATTGGCTGTGTTGGGATTATGCCCTGCCGTGTGTGCCAAAGCCACATTATTCGGCATTGCTCAAAGAACGGGCAGATAGTGGCTATCAGTCCCCTGGTTATGCCGTGTTATTTAATCCCACCACCCGACATATCATGTTGATGATGGACACCCTAGAGGCTGTTACGTTGGATGAAACCACATCGCTGGTTGCCACGCTCACCCCTCTGCAAGCCGATTTTATCCCCATTACCGATATATCATCTCTGACTTTTTCTACCGACTACGCGAAGTATATAGTGCCTTTGCAAGTGGAGAATCGAAATAATTTCCCCGTCACCACTACAATGGGCATTATTAGCCTGCCAGACTTGCCCAATGGTCTTTATACGCTCACAGGCGGGTGGAATGGCTCACAGGCGACACTCGCCGATGTATGGCAAATTAAGCCATTTCGGTTTGGCAATGACCTACAAATCACCGATGTGGTTTTACGTCATGAGCAAAATCGGTTAGTCGTGGAATTGGTCGGTGTGCCATTGGACAGCATGACAACACGCTATCATGTGGCGATATGGCTACGGGGAGAAGCGAGTGAATTTCAGATGGATATGAGTCCAACCACGCCCACACATGATTGGGCATTGGACGGACGATATGCTATCACCGCCTATTTTGATGATATTCCACACGGAACATACGACCTATCACTGGTCTGGTACGCTGTCTACGACCCCAATTTGTCGCGTCTGATGGGCTATGATGAAAATAATATGCCATTAGGGGAAGATGTCGTGATTATGGGAGATGTGGATTTATAATGGAGTAACGATTTTAAATTCAAATGATTTCGATCAAAGCAACAAACCTGCGGACGCGATATAAGGCTTGTCCGTAGTTGTTTTTTAAGAAAGTATCTAAGAAATAGGTTACAATCCAAAGCTCTAACCCAAAGGAGCAACCGGATGAACTTAGATACTTTCATGACACTATTATACGTATGGATTGATGATTGGTACAAATCAGAAATGGTAGAACAAATACAACGAAAACACGGACATGAACCCCGTATGAGTGACAGCGAGCTATTAACTGTGGCGCTCGCGGGGCAATGGCGTTGTGGTGTACCGTGGCAATCCGAGCGTGGTGTTGTCCGCTACATGCTTGAACATGGACGACAATGGTTTCCTCAAATGTTGGAACGGAGTCGCTTTAATGAGCGAGTTCGCTATCTATGGGCGGTGATTATCAAACTACAACAAGCATTGACAGAGGTTCTCAGCGTAATGGAATCCGCCTATGAGGTCGCGGATTGCCTGCCTCTACCAAGTTGTAGTAATGCCCAGTCACTTAAATCGGGGCATTGGTTATGGTGGGGAACACGCGGACACGGCGGGACACAAGGCGGTTGGTACTGGGGCGACCAGATAATTATGAGTGTCACTGCCGACCATGTGATTACGGGTTGGTTGATTGGTCCTGCCAATGTAGATGACCGTGTGATGCTTCAGGGTTTACTGTCACAACGGCATGGGGGGTATCATTTCATGGCACCTAAGCCGTGGCGACCTTGGCGTAAACTAGATGAACCGAGTTTTATGCGCCCACTCATGACAGCAGGAAGCCGTGCCAAGTGAGATTATTACCTGTGTGATAAAGGGTTCAACGGGTTTCGCTGGCAATGCCATTGGGTTAAGCACTATCATGTGAGTGTGGTAACAGAGCCATCACGTCAAGAAGGGCAATTACCGTTGCCACGAAGTTGGACGAAATGGTGTCATAGTATGAGACAAAGCATTGAAACGGCTTTTGCCATACTCAGCGAAGTGTTTTCCATCAAGCGATTGCGGGCGCATTCCGAACTTGGGCAACGCACCCGTGTCGCTTTAGCCACTACTGCCTATAATTGGGGCATCTGGGTCAATCGTTACTTGAAACGACCCGATTTAGCACATGGAACTTTACTTTGTTAACTACGGACAAGCCTTGTATCGCGTCCCTACGACCAAAAACACGGTTATCCGCCTGTAGGGACGGCATATAAGGCTTGTCCGTAGTTAACAAAGCAAAATATGATAAAAATAGCGTGTATTTTGCCAGCCGCTGGGCGGTGAACCACTCATCTGTGCTTCTGAAACCCCGTAAACGGGGTT
>DAOTUO010000061.1:0-1609 GCA_034436595.1 Anaerolineae bacterium
TCGCTCATGGACGAAATGTCTTTCCTTTCATGGCATAATCATCCGCCACGCTACCATCTGCCAAATAACCCCATGCGTCCATCTGTTTTTGATTATAGGCAACAATCATCGCCTTCATATCGTCTGTGAGGGTCTCTTTGGTCACAGTCTGACGGTCTTCTCCGCGCCGTACAAAGGCGTATCCAGGGACAATCTCTGCGCCACGCTTATCCATCTCTATCATATTTTCTTGGCTCGAATAGTGTTTGATGTCCGCCGCTTTTGCATCGTCCACTGGATGTCCCAAGAAATTGGCAATCGTTTTAATGGTGCCAATGGCATCTTTGGTCATATCCTCATAGCGCAAAAATAGGCTGGTCGCTTTTTTGGCGGCATATTCCCACGATAAGACGTGTTCGCCCCAATTGCCAAAATGATAACCACCCATGACCACCTGCTCCACAAAAGCCCCCATGGTGGTGAATAAATGCGGGGCGCGGAATCGCTCAAAGTCATAATAAGAATTCATGACCTTATACGGATGGCGCATCACATAAATAAATTTGCCATAGAGCGCCTCATTGAGACTGCCTTCCCGTTGATGATAGGGTTGGTGGGTCTTGACCACACGGGGCGTTGAATAACGGTTGTGGATGGTGAAACGTTGATTGGGGTCTGGGATATAATCGGCGAGGTCGCCAAGACTATTCACGGTGTTTGGCGGATACACAATGCCCGCAATCATGACCTGTGTCCATGTATTGCCAGACCGTGGGAACGATGCCAAAAAGACATCATCGGGGGTCAGAACTTTGGCATAATTGGGGCTGATGACCACATCGCCCGTAGCGATATGACTCGCGGTGGTCAGTTGGGGTAGTTCATTGAGCAATTCTGGATTGAGGTGCTTGGCAATCGCCTGTAGCACCTGCATCGTTTGTTGATGATTTATCTGCGCCACCGTTTGCGCGGTCTGCACCTCTTTTTGCAGAGGGATGAGTCGCGCTAAAATAAATTCGTGCGCTTTTTTGCGGATGGGATTGATAAAAAATGCCATAGCTGTTTTTTTTCTCCTATAGATGATCCATTGCCTACTGATACCATCAGTATCCCCCAACCCAACCCCTTCCCAAAGGTTTGCTAAGGGGCGTAGGGCGTGCCATGGCAAACCCCTACATACCCCCGTGTTAATAGGGTGGGGGAGATTTACCGAGTCGTCCATTGGGAGTGTACCGCGACCACGCCCAAACCAGCCGGTGGGGGTGCATTGACCCCATACGTCATCACCGCCACCGCAAACCGACTCACACGGGGCAAATAATCATAGAGCGTGCGGTGTTTGTCGCGGATGACCAGCGTCACGTAATATTCGGCGGGTTCTAAATATAAATGGGGGATGGCACATTCAACCACCAATGGCGCATCAGGTGTGACAGCGTACCAGTGATTAAAATCGCTACTGCGCGTGGCAGTCACAGCGATATTATCGCCCGTCTCGATGCGGATAATCACATCAAAATCGGACATGGGGCGGGTGGTCTGCACTATCACCCGAAAGCGCAACGGCTCACCGAGTTTGAGCGTGTCGGTGGGGTTGCCCAGCTCATCTAACACCGCCAATTGTGCCAGA
>DAOTUO010000062.1:0-6308 GCA_034436595.1 Anaerolineae bacterium
GATGCCAACCCCCCTGCGCGGGTCGCCGAGTGCGCTCAACACTTGCCCCGCCTTCGCCCGTTCCACTGGGGGCAGGTGTCCCCCTTCGATGAGTTGGACGAGATGTTCTTTGGCACGGGCAACAGCTTTTTTGCCTTTGTCATAGCGCAAGGCGTTAGCCACGCCGACTTTTTCTAGCATTTCACCCGCCAACCAGATTGCCCGCCAATCGGTATCGGTTTGTGGGGTGGTATCCAAAATTTCATAAATCGGCTTAAGTGCATCACTGGTACGATTTTGGACGAACACCAAATAACCCGTTGCGAGGAGCAATACCTCACGCCACCCCGTCCCGCGCCGTGCTAATTCGGGTGCAAGGTCTTGAAAATCGAGATTGACGGCTAAGTGGCATCCCGCCAAAAATTCCTGAAAGTTGCGATGTGGGAAGGTGAAAATGCGCCTCATGCCTTTTTCACTGCCTCTGCCGAGCAATAACCCCGCCCGACTTTCGACATAATCACAAAACTCTTTGGCGAGGTTCAAATTCCCTTTGACATAATCGGACACGATGCCGATGATTTCCATTTGAGGAATATCTGCCGCGCCTTCGCGGTCTGCCTGTCCTTCGTGCGCGGTATAGGCAATCTGCCAAATCATTTCATAGAGGATGCCATCATTATTAAATTCCAATTTGTCGCGCAATGCCACAAAATCACGCGGTTTCCAGCGTTCCATTAATAGGGTGACACACTCATGATAGAGTCTGGCGCTCTCGCGGGGTAATGTCCCTGTATGGTTGTGGACGATTGCCATCACTGTCAGGAGCATGGGGTTGCTGGCGATGGCTTGTAGGGCAGGATTTTTGAGTCCGTCGGTTAAATCGGAAACGCGCATTTCTGCCGTTTGGGTGTCAATATCGTTCATGGCGATGAGGGTGGTATACCATGCGTTCACAAAATGGGCAATCTGCTCCTCATCTAGCGGGGCAAAGGTCTCTACTGCTTGCATGTGGTGGAGTTGCCATTCGGGTTGGGCATAACTCAACACGCGACAGGTGATGATATAGCGGTTATCGGCACTAAAGCAGGTGATAAAATTCTCGATGGCATCGCGTACTAGCTCCCGTTTTTCGGTTGGGACTTCATCCAGACCATCAAACATCACCAATGCTTGCCCTTTATCCAGATATTTACGGATGCCCGTGACGGTGGTTTCATCCATGCCCCACCCCGCCAATTCTTTGGTAATATGGGCGATTAGTGCGTTGACGGTGTTATCAGTAGCTTCGGCGGCAAAATCGCGCAGGATGATGCAAATGGGTAGGTAAGTGCCGTGTCTCCAACCGCCATCGCGCAGGCGGGGCAACCAGCCTGCATCCGGGTAAAGAAAATCCCCCGTCATACACAATGCCAGAAAATTAACAAAGGTAGATTTGCCACAACCAGGGTCGCCCAATAATACAAGGCGCGAATAGGCATTGGTCGCTTGTAATGCACTCAGTGGGGATAATTCTTGGTCTTGGCGGTTCATCGCATCATGTGGACGGTCTGGAAGAACGGGTGAACCATCTTCGTGATGCTCAACCATGTGATGCAATAAGAGTGGTGTATACACATCCTCAATATTGATGCTTCGCACATCGCTACTGCTGGCATCGCGTGAGCGCAACACGCGCAATAAGCCGCTTTGGTGGCTTTGGTTGTGTAGCCAGTTGTAATATGCCACCAGATTCGGCTTGTTTGGGACAACCTGCGGAATGGCAATCGCAATTTGTTTAGCGAGGTCATCGGGTGTGGTAAAAAATCCGACTTCATCGGCTTTGACCCGCGCTTTGAAGGCATCGAGTTCTATTTGCTTGTCTTTTTCCTTGCGCTCTTCGGGCCAAGGGTGCTTATCCGACATGATAAAACACAGGCGCGGAATGTCTTTTTCACCTGCCCAATCGTATTCCATCTCGGTGATGCTTTTTGTGCCGTCTCCATTCGGTTGCCAACCGTAGCGATAGGCGTAAATACCGATGTAAATCTCGGATTCATCCACCATGCGCTTACACTTATCCACTGGATTTTCACCCGTCTTGGGCCACGTCTCCATGCCAAGCGGGAACAAGCCGAGTCCGATGAGGGTTTTCATCACGGCTTCCCGATATTCTGGTAGGTCAATGCTGGTGCTACTCATAAACACATCGGTGCGGATTTTGCTATCTGGCATGGTGGGCATCCCCTAAACGGTGATTGAGTCTCTATTCATCACCAAATGATACCCGATAGCCCGTGAATCGGCAAGCAAAATGAATACCCCTCTAATGGAGAACCGAAAACAAATTCATAGCATTATATCAATAACTCAGCATTAAACGTGTTTTCACCCCCTCCCCAAAAATTGGAGAGGCGTAAGGGCTTGCCATGGCAAGCCCCTACACACCCGTGTTGATGGTTTTCTCCCCCTTTCTCCACGCAGTGGGGCGGTAGGGACGCAGGCAACCATGCCGCCCGCAGGGGCTGGGGGGGATAGGGGCTGTTTCTCTAATTACATAGCGAAGGTTACTACATAATTAGTTTTTATTGAGCAGAGATACTTTGCTTCTCTACCCTAAGTGCAGAGTGTACCCATTGCTTGCTATAACGACATTAGCCCATGTGTTAAACCTGACTAGCCATGTGGCTAATAATCGTTCATAAACACGCCGATTGTGACGGTTTTAAGGTCGTAATGGCTAAGTGTGTATTATAAATTTTGCACCCCATAACAAAATTAGCTATAATACTGGAGTAACCAATCATTATGAACCCCATTTGGGATGTGCGCTACATGGATATTCAATTCTACGAAAAAATATTATCACTTAGTCGTGATATGGCACAAACCCGTGAATTATTCCCCCTCTTAAATTATGCCATGCGTGCCGCCATGGATTTGGTGAATGCCGAGTTTGGACATCTGATTTTGGTGGACGACCGATTCTCATTTAATGCCGATATCGCGCTAGAGTCGCTCACTATTCCTGTGAGCATAGACAGATTGGGCAATTCGCACCCGTATCCAGAGACACAAGTAAGCAAAGCCATCATTGAGCGTGTTTTACGCCAAAAAGAGGCATTGGTCATCACAGATGCCATGCGCGATGATTCTTGGCAGACAAAATCTATCAACGAATTGCATGTGCGCTCCGTGTTATGTGTGCCATTGCAGACCATACGCGGATTTTTGGGGCTGATATACCTCGAAAATCGGACACAATCGAATTTATTCTCCCCAAAAGATACTGTGCCACTGAGTTATTTTGCCACCCAAGCCGCGATATTCATCGAAAATGCCCATCTAACCGATTCATTGGCACAATCGATTAAACAAAGCACCCGTGACTTGCAAAATAGCCAAACCAATCTGCACGCCCTCATGAACAATATCCCCGATGCGGTGTGGTCGGTGGATAAGCACTATCGCCTGTTATTTGGCAACCATGCCTTTAAGCGTAATTTTGAAATGAGCGTGGGCGTGTCTGTCAATGAGGGCGATGTATTGCTAAAGGTGATGCCCACCGCCATGGGGGTTATCTGGCGCACGCGCTATGACCGCGCATTTGGGGGTGAGACATTTATGGTGGAGGACAGTTTTACCCTGTCTGGCAATATCGCCCACCGCGAACTATCTATTTCACCTGTTTTGCGGTCAGATGAGACGGTTGGCGGGGCGGTGATTTTCTCGCGCGATATTCAGGGGCGAAAACAAGTCGAACACGCTCTAAAATCGGCAAAAGACGAAGCAGAAGCCTCTAACCGCGCTAAGAGTATTTTCTTGTCTAGCATGAGCCACAACCTACGTACCCACATGAACGCCGTATTGGGTTTTGCGGAGGTGCTACTACGTGACAAAACACTCTCACTGTCTCAACGCGATTATTTGGGCATTATCTCGCGCAATGGCGAACAATTGATGACTATCCTCAATGATATTTTAGAGATGGCGCGTATCGAAGCGGGGCGGGTGAGCCTGCACCATACCTCGTTTGATTTGTACCAATTGTTGCATCATATCGAAGCGCGGTTTTCTCCACAAGCCGCCCAAAAGGGGTTGCGCTTTTCGTTAGAAATCCCGCACGATTTGCCCCGTTGGATAGAACAGGACGAGAGTAAAATTAATGTATGCTTGCGTCATCTGCTCACCAACGCCATCCGCTTTACCACAGGGGGCGAGGTGGTCTTGCGGATGGCGGTAGCTAGTTCCCAAACCGCGCCGAGACTCCTCTTTGAAGTGAGCGATACGGGCATTGGCATGATGGCAAATTTGCAATCCGAAATTTTTAAGCCGTTTGCGCGTGTGCGCGATGATGATGATATGCAAGGCACAGGTCTTGGGCTGGCAATCACCAAACATCTGGTAGAATTAATGGGTGGGGTGTTGGAACTCGATAGCATCCCCGCCGTTGGGACACGGGTCGGTTTTTGGTTGCATGTCAATCTGCCCGATGATGCTACCATCACCAAATTGACCGCCGAAGAATTTGGGGTGTTCAATGCCGAAGATATTCCCAATATACTATCGCCCCATGCGATTTTACACCTGCCCCATGAATGGCGTGATGAATTTGAGCAGGCGGTGGTAGAAATAGACCTAGAACGTGCCATTGCCGTCCTAGAAAATATCGCAAAATATGATGAACCACTTGCCACTGGGTTAACCAAGTTGGCGCGGGCATATCGGTTTGATGTGCTACAAGGATTGATGAAAGAGGCAAAGCGGAAATTATGATTACTTCTGCCAATATTCTGCTAGTAGATGATACCCCTAGCAATCTGGATGTGCTAACTGCCATGCTCAAAGAGCAAGGCTATCGGGTGCGCCCCGCGATTAATGGTGAATTGGCGTTAGAGGCGGTCAAAGCCGCGCCACCTGACCTTATTTTGTTGGATATTAATTTGCCCCGCATGAATGGCTATGAGGTCTGTACCCGTCTCAAAGCCGATGATGCCGCCAAAGACATCCCCGTGATATTCATCAGCGCCCTCAACGACATAGATGCCATTGTCAAGGCGTTTGAAGTGGGTGGGGTAGACTATATCACCAAGCCGTTCAAATTGCGTGAAGTGTTGGCGCGGGTGGCGACCCATCTCATGCTGGTGCAACAACGCCATCAGATAGAAGACCGTTATGTGCGCGACATGAAACATTTTGAGGCATTATCCAAGATGAAAGAACAGTTTGTGCAATCGGCAACGCACGACCTCAAAAACCCTCTGAGCATCATCATGGGCTATGCCGCGCTCCTCGATGGCATGACCTTGCAAGAATTTGAGCAGTTTGGCAAGGAATATGTCGAGGGCATCACCAGTGGCGCAAAACGGATTCAATCGCTCATTGCCGATATGCTCGATTTAGCACAATTGCAAACAGGCGCGAATGTCTCGCTCAGACCTACCGACCTCGCATCGTTCATGAAAGATGCCCTGCGCGGGGCAGATATCAATGCCAACCAAAAAAGCATTGCGCTGGTCTATACCCCACCACAAGAATCGGTGGATATGCTGATAGACCCCAAACAGATGTTGCGCGTCATTGATAATTTAGTCACCAATGCCATCAAATACACCCCAGACGGCGGACGGGTAGATATTTTTACCGATATTTATGATGATTCTGTCGGGATTCGGGTGCGTGATACAGGCTTTGGTATTCCCCAAAAGGATATTCCACACATTTTCGATGCCTTCTATCGGGTGCGTGGTGAGCAAAATTCCAAAATCTCTGGCACCGGGCTTGGTTTGGCAATTGTGCGGACAATTGTAGACCAGCATAGCGGGGTGATTGAGGTCGAGAGCGAACTCGGTCATGGGAGCATGTTTAGCGTATTCATCCGCCGTGCTTAATCTATGGATATGGCTGGCGATTCTTGCGTGCTGAGTTGTGCAATCATGCCATATAAAAATTCATCCACCTGCGCCAACATCTTATTAAAATGATTGCGTCCTGGGATAGGCATCCATCGGGGAAATTTGTTAACAACCATATTTTTAATGGTACGCCTTATGTGAAATAGCTTGATTGTTAATTGCCCATTTTATCTTGTTATCGGCTTCGCTGGCGGTTCAAAACCGCCAGCTAGTCGCATCAAGCGCACTAAAGGCTAATACTGCTAAGTTAAGGTTTTTTATCCCCACCCCAACCCCTCCCCAAAAATTGGAGAGGGGCTAAAACCTCGCCTAAAAACGGTTTGCTCCCCTTTCCCCACTCGGTGGGGATAAAGGGACGGGGGATAGGGGATGTTTTTAAGGTGCTAACTTAGCAGTATTACACTAAAGGCGCTAAAACCTGCCCTAAAATGGATTTTC
>DAOTUO010000063.1:0-7746 GCA_034436595.1 Anaerolineae bacterium
ATTATGTGGTGGAATCGGATATTGCCAGTGGGGTATTATGGGGGATACGTGTGAGCGATGTGGCGCTCATCCGCGATAATAAAGTGCTATGGGATAAATCGCGCCCCTTATCGCCCATCGCCCGCGCCTTTTTGGGGCATCTGGGGACAATTTTCCCCACGTTCACCCCGCCCTAAGCACGCGCATGAGTCTGTTTCCATAAATGGCACTAAATCTGTTGCACATAAAAGTATGCTCGGCTATAATTCATGTAATTACTTGCATACATTAAAAAAGGTATTATCGTAAAATAATGAATGAGCTAATTGCCAATCGCTATCAATTCAATCGCCAAGCCGATATACTAGGTCGGGGTGGTATGGGGACAGTTTATCTTGGATACGATAACCAATCTCAACAGGTTGTCGCCATCAAACAATTAAATCCAGAGTTAGTTTCTCATTATTCTGATTCGCTCAAGCGATTTATACGCGAGGCAAAAGTATTAAAAGACCTAGAACACCCGCATATTATCCCTATCATCGAAGCAGTAAGTGATGTTGAACTAGGACATTATATTGTCATGGCATATATTGAAGGAGGCACTTTGTGGGATGAAATGCAAGCATACCCCCAAATGCCAATCCATCGTGCCATAGACTTAGCAAAAAATCTTGCCTCTGCGCTCATTCTTGTTCATCAAAATAACCTTATCCATCGAGATATTAAACCAGCCAATGTATTAATTAATACCCATAAATCCCCGATTTTATCCGATTTTGGCGTAGTACATTTGCAATCGGACACACAAATCACAGAGACGGGAACACTGGTCGGGACACTCGATTATTTATCTCCTGAAATGCTTAATGGTGAAACCATCACCAGCAAAGCCGATATTTGGGCATTTGGGGTGATGCTTTATGAGATGATTACAGGCAAACGTCCCTTTTTGGGAGATAATCCCAGCGCACTCATTACGTCCATTCTCACTAAACCCATGATAGATATTATTAGCCTGCCACCAGATGTCCCACAGTCACTCATCCGCCTCATCGAATGGATGCTGGTCAAAGAACCCGCTCATCGGGCAGGTACGATGGAAATTGTTTTGCAGGGGCTTCAAGATATTTCTAGTGGACAAACCACGCTCAATATCCCCGATATCCGCCAAAGCCAATTAAAACGCATCGGCTCATTGCCAAAAGTCTTTAGCGAAGTCCACTTCTATAACCGCGAGGGGCATTTGGCAGCTATCAATAATTTCATCACAGAAGGCAAACCGTTCATTGGTGTGTATGGGCGGGGTGGCATTGGCAAGACGGCGCTTGTCTGTAAAGCGATGGACGTTTGTGAAAAAAACATGGATATGAATGGGGTCGCCTATCTACGCACCAATAGCACCCCCCCGCTTAATAGTGATAGACTGCTCGAAGTGTTATGTGAGTTTTTATCACCATCACATCCATTCCACGAAACACGAAAAAGTGCTGGTATTAGCATGACCGATAAAACCCATGCCCTGTTAGAAGCACTTAGTGGCGGGCGCTATTTGGTTTATCTGGATAACCTCGAAACCTTACAAAATCCAGATACCCATACCCTATTAGATGAAGGGCTGACCGATTTTTTCTCGGTGTTATTACAAAAAAACACAGATACACTCTGTGTCATTATCACCACTCGCTATCCATTGCCATTTCCCAACACCATCAAAGCCTATGAATGTTCTGTCCGATTAGATGATGGTCTGCCCACGCAAGATGCCCTATTTTTCTTGCGTGAGATGGATAAGCATCAAGTTTTACCACAAGATGACTACCAATTACATCAATGGATAGACAAGGTTGGTGGGTATCCTCGCGGATTAGAAGCATTAGTGGGCTATTTGAATGGTGGCGAAACCCGTCATATTGATGACCTATTTGAAGATAGTAGCCTATTTGAAGGTGAAGTCTTAACCAATGTGGTTGAACAAGTTCATAAAGCCTTATCACAAGATTTCCGTTGGGTGATGACCAGTGTGGCTGTGATTGGTCAGGCGACCACCCGCTCCGAATTAGAATATTTGCTTGCGCCTTATTTAGAAACAGCTCGCACACGCTTAATTTTGGAGCGTTTGGTCGAGGGGCGCTTTCTGATTTATAACCGTCAAACACGCGCATATAGCCTCCATCCAATTGACCAAGCCTATGCCCTTTCCAGCACGCCTGTCGGGTCGGCGGATGATGCCACTAGCGCCTTCACACGCTATATCCTCAATGACCGCATGACAGTTTATTATCATGCACGACGCAAACCAGAAGATGCTTGGCAATCACTAGCAGATTTAGAACCTGTTTTGCGTGAATTTGAACATCTCTTTACCAATGGCAGATATGATGATGCCGTGGTAATCGTCAAAGAAATAGATGTAAAATACCTCATGAGATGGGGAAATGCACAATTGATGTTTCATTTACATGGGCGTTTGCAAGGCAAACTGACTAACCGCACAATGATGATGCAAAGTGCAGGAAATTTGGGGAATGCTTGTTGGATGATGGGCGATATGAAAGAGGCAAAACGCTATTATGAAATCGCCTTACCTCTCTCTCGTGAGATTGGTGACCATCTCTCAGAAAGTCGTTGGATAGGCAATTTGGGCAACGTTTCGTATGTGATGGGAAATTCAGAACAAGCAATTCCTTATTATACACAAGCGCTCGACTTAGCACGCCAACTTCAGGATAAAAGATTAATGGGGACATGGCTCAATAACCTAAGTAACATTTATTCTGTCTCTGGTCAATTTGAGACTATGATTACTTGCTTACAAGAATCATTGGGACTATCCCAAGAGGGTGGAAATCAACATGCAGAAGCCATCAGCTTAATAAATTTGGGCAATGCCTATCTGTTCTTAGGTGAAAATGAAGAGTCAAACGATTATTATCAAAAAGCCTTGTCACTATCGCTTGAACTCCAAAATTCTCCCAATGAAGCCCTCTGTTTAACCAATTTGGGTAATTTATATATCAATATGGGGCGCTATGATGAGGCATTCAGTCTTCTCACAGATGCCGCCTGCATTGCAACGGCAATACATGATATACGTGTATTGCAAACAATATTACTCTTTCAAACACGCGCTCACTGGTATCGGGATGATTTATCCAATGCCCTCATCACAATTCAAGAGGCATTGACCCATGATGTAGGTGATAACAACCATGTAGTAACGGTAACAAAGGGTGCAATTTTTTTCATGCAGGGCAAGCCTAATGAAGCAAAAGCGCTATTAGAGGCAGGAATTACACTGGTTGATGCCCTCCTTGCCCAATCACCTTCATTATATGAGGCATATTTCACACGGGGTACAGCCTATTTAATTTTATGGATGATAACCAATCAACAAACAAGTTATGAGCAAGCCAAAACGGACTATCAAGCCGCATTGGCAATTTGTAGTGCAATGGGTATCCGCCTAATGAATTGGGAAGAAATTAAACGGTTATTGGCATATAGCCAAAATAGCCAAGCAGAGAATACCGAATTAGCCATATTACTTGGTGTAGATGTGTCTTGATGCTCACCCCGCCCCAAGCACCTGCGTGAGACCCTCCCGCGTGTTTAGGTGATATGGCAACACCGCATTATCCAACAAGCGCGTTTTGCCAAACCGCACCGTGAGCGACACCAGCAACGGCGCATCACCCTCTGGCATATTCCCCCTGCCCCAATCGGCATCTGGCATAACAGCAATGGGTGCGAGTGTATGCGCCACATTGAGCGCAATATAATCGGCAGAAGCCAACCGTTCACGGGCAATTTCATCTGCCACCGCGCCTAATAATGCCAATGGCGTGCGCTCACCCGCTTCATATAACGCAGATGCCCGCGCGATCCCCCATGACAAGCACACCGCCCCCGCCCGCTCTTCTGGCGATAAATACACATTGCGGGAACTCATCGCCAAGCCGTCACTTTCGCGCATGGTGGGGATAACGGCAATCTGTAGCGGAAAATGCAAGTCGCGCACCATCCGCCGAATCACACACACCTGCTGGGCATCTTTTTGTCCAAAATAGGCGATAGTCGGTTGTGCGAGGTTAAATAATTTCGCCACGACAGTCGTCACACCCTTAAAATGAGCAGGACGATGTGCGCCCTCTAGCCCGCGTGTGATGTCGTCTACGGTGATATATGTCTGATAATTTCGCGGATACATATTGTCTGGCGTGGGCAAAAATACCGCATCCACTCCTGCACGCGCCAATTGGTCTAAATCGGCATCCAACGGACGCGGATAGGCAGAAAAATCTTCTCCCTGACCGAATTGGGCGGGATTCACAAATATCGTGGTAATGACATGCTGGTTATCGGCACGGGCATTTTGGACAAGCGACAAATGTCCCGCGTGCAATGCGCCCATCGTGGGAACAAGCCCCACCGTCCCGCTAAGGCTTTTACGATAGGCGATAAATTCTTGTGGGGTATGAAAAAGGTGCATGGTAGTTGTCTTTTTATATAAAAATTGATATAATACATCTTATGTGAAATAGGGTTGACAAAATCGGCATATCAACCCGTTTTAACGGGTATCGGTGGTTCAGGCAGGTGGTTCACCGCCTGCCATAGCCCATAAATTTGCCCATTGATGCACAATTAGTCCGTTTAATTTCACATAAGGCGTACAATGTATTCACTATACCATATTAGGGGGTAACAATAAAATGCCTATTGAAGAAGAATTAAAAATTTTACATAATACTCATCCAAACTTACGCCTTCCAAGTGTTTATCATATACGCGATATACTTGCCTATGGACTTATTTTGCAAGAAATAGAACAGTCTAAAGGCAATCCCCCTATTATACCAATGGAAAAGTGGTTAAAAGCCATTTCAAGTTCTGATATGGCAGATTTAGAAAAGGCAATTGACCGCATCATCTTGTTTGGCTACTTGAGACAAGACAATATTGCCGATTTTAATCAACAAACATATAGTCTAACACCAGAAGCCATAGAAGAGATTCGCACATCATTCAATTCTGATTTACACAATTATAAAATAGATGCAAATTTACCTGGTGTATTCATTTCTGGACGCGAGTTTTCTCGGCGAATTAATAACAATTTTGAAGAAAAAGAGCTTGATTACGATAATTTGGCAAAAATCATTGCCGATAGCCTAAAAAGCCTATTACCTCAAATTGAAATTTCCTCTTTGCCATCACCACATAAAGATGTTAGCTGTGTCCGCCTATCTTATCCTGATGTGTGGGAGAGTGGTATAGTCGCTATCAGAAATTATGGCACATTAGCGGCTAATGACTTTTTTCAAGCGGCATTCTATACTCACACATGGCAATATCCGCACCTCATGTTATATCCATCTATTGACCGTTCAAATGCGTCAGATACAAATACTCACTCTTATATTTATGGGATGAGTGGCTTAGGCACAATACGTTTCTTACATCTATTGTCAAATCTGATTCAAGAATTTCCTGCTCAAAAAGCGCATTTTTCTCAACACTTTCCCGCTTTTTTTGACTTAAATGATTATAATGATCCCAATAATGACAAGGACCGTGTTAAAAACAAGTATGAATATTCCCCAGGTCACGGGATTCAGATGCTAAAAAAAACGCTGAATTAAATCATTATATTGTGCCTATGATTAAGGCATATCAAAGTAACTTCCCATCCAGTATTATTGTCAGCCGAACAAAAAATTCTGGCTTATTACGACAGAGACATATACAAGGAATTCAACCTATCATTAGAAAATTGGTAGATGAAAAAAGTGGTGAATTATGTATTTTTGAGATATACTGGTTACAATCAGATATATCTAACACACTGTTAGATGATATTGTGAAATCACTAAACGGTAAAATTTTGAAGCGTGAGCAATTTGATAAGCTAAATCAACAGGAGAGAAACTACATTCGTCTCCTCATCGCGCTCAATTAAGTGTGGCATCGCATCCTCTGCCCCAAAATACAGATGCACAGGTGTATATCATGAAGCTAGAATCACAACCCAATAGACCCTTTTTAGACGAGTATGAGACATTATATCTGCAAGCAGAAGCCCTACTCTCTAAGCCCAATCCCAATTTTGAGGAAATTCACAAGTTAAGTAATCAACTTAAATTGGCAGTCAGAAAAGTTGGACTAAATTCCCAAAAATTTGACCATCACCTTAACATACTCTATGAAATATATAAGCGTGCCAATCAAATGGTTCATCGCTTAAAACCAAAGCGTCCATCTATAAAACGGCAACCCATGCTCATTATAACAACCAATGAGGTGGATTTATATTATTTAGCCAATTCACCCCTAAAACGAAAATCGGACAGAGTTGTTATGCCATTATCAGAAAAAGCGCAAAATCAACGAATACGTTTTGAAGAGAAATATCAGGAACGAAAAAGCCAAGAAGCTCTGGCTTCAAAGCCAAAGCCAAAACGTGAGCGCACACCTTTATATTCTAAGCACGATCTAAACTAACAAAGGTAGGTGGGGTATGCCTGATGAATGTTGTGATGAGACACGACAGCCTATTGAAAATATTTTTTGTTTTCATAAACGTCTAAAAAAGCAACATAAAGATGTTAAAATCAAATGGGAAGATAAACCCACTAGTTATAGTGAGGAATTACAAACCTTCATAGAAATATCCGAGTTACCTACTGAAGGTCGTCAGGCTATTGTCATCTATCAACAAGAACTCAATTATGTTCGGGTCAGTATTGATTTATACCAGCTTGAGGAAGATGATATTTTTAGACTTGAATGTATCAAAGATTATTTTCTAAGAGCGAATGCAGGAAATTCTATCTTTTATTCCATTGAAGACGATATTGTCATGATAGCAGGTACTATCTATACAAACAAAGATTGCGATGCCTATATTGATGATTTTATTCAAGTCCGCGAAGATCTTAAAAAGCACGCCAATGATTTCATAAATATCTTAAGAGACATTGACGATAAATGTGGTAACGATGAACCCGATGATGACGAACTAGACGATGACAAGCATAATCAATAAAGGGCAAATATGAGCCATATATTTATCTCATATAAAAAAGAAGATGTTCACTTTGCAGATGGTATTAAAAAAAAGCTCAGAGAGTCGGAATTTAAGTCGTGGATTGACCGCTATGAGATTATTGCAGGCGATAACTGGAGTAATCGCATTGAACAAGCACTCCGCGATTGCATGGTACTGATAGTGGTTATCACCCCTGAGATGCTCGACTCAGATTATATCACTTATGAGTGGTCATACGCATTAGGGGCAAATAAACCTGTCATTGGTATTATGATGAAACTTGTTGATGATAAAAAATTGCATCCAGAACTCCAACCACGCCAATATTTGAATTATGTCAATCACTCCTTAGACGAAGATAATAACCTGATTGAAACCATAAGGCAAAGGATTGCTACACCAAATGCACCTTTATCTCAATTATCTAGTCGTAAGAATTCTTCGTCAACTTCATCGCCCCTATTTATACGCCTTAAAAAAGCCTACGAATTAAAAAAACCAATAGGTAAAGATTTTTACCTATCAGTTTTAGCCCAATTAGATTATATCACCCGAGAAGAACGTATGATACTTTCCGATATAGATAAATTAAATCCATCTCATTAATCCCCTGCCATTTGCCCCTGCAACATCTGCAAGCGTTGGTCATAAGCCGATAAAATGCGTCCACGATGCCCATCAAAATGCCCTTTGCACATATCGGCTGTGAATTGACT
>DAOTUO010000064.1:0-7368 GCA_034436595.1 Anaerolineae bacterium
AATTATCAGCTTAAATCACCCCTATCCCCCCAGCCCCCTTATCCCCACTGCGTGGAGAAAGGGGGAGAAACCCATTTTAGGGCAGGTTTTAGCCCCCGCTCCAATTTTTTGGGGAAGGGGGTTGGGGTGAAAACACGTTTAATGATGAGTTATTGACATAATCCTATGAATTTGTTTTCGGTTCTCCATAAGTACCAAACAGAGTTACCTCTATGATAACGAAAGATGTGGCTAAGTCAAAATGACCATATCGGTTCTCACCATTGGCTTATGGGGTTTTTGGGGAATTTCGGTTAAAATAAAAATGGATATTCACAAGAAAACAGGCAGATTATGCGGACGTTTACCTACTATGTTGGGGCGCATTTGGTCAATGAATTGAGCATTGCGGGTGCAGTAGAAGAGATTTTGCACGATGGACGCGATATTATCCATGTGCGTCTCATCACAGGCGAATCGTTGATGATTCATCTTATAGATAGTTCTATCCCCGCCTATGAAATCAAGCATACCCTGCGTGATAATACCCAGATGGCACATAACACCCTATTCATTTTGTGGTGTGATATGCTGTTGCCCGATGCGGGGTCGAAAATCTTGCTAAAAGATTGGCATCATGCCCTGCGCGATGTGTATGGGGGGCGCATTTATGCCTATAAAATTTATATGCAACGCCTGTTGATTTTTCCTGTGTATTTCGATGCCATACCGTATTCAGAACATTACTTTGTGCGCTATGGTGAGCCGATAGACGTTGGGGCATTGCGCTGTAGTACCGTCACCACCCCTGTTCATGGCTTGCATGGCACATGGCGCGTGGCGACATTTGATGGCGACCCCGATAGTTATCATCGGCAACGGGCAGAAAAAATGGGGGGTCCATCGAGTCCATTGGATGTTTATTTCACCCTGTTAGGTGTGCCAATTGGTGCAGACCGCGAGACAGTCAAGCGTGCCTACCGCGGGTTGGCGCGACAATATCACCCAGATTTAAGCGAGGATGTGCAAGCGCATCGGCGTATGCAAGAATTAAATATCGCCTATGCATTTATCATCAAAGCAATAGACGATGCAACTGGTTTATAACACTAAAAAAAGGGAAAAATTCTTATGTCTGAACTCGTTATTACCCAACAAAATGGTCATATTTTTGAGATTATTCTCAACCGTCCCGACAAACGCAATGCGATGAATTGGGAACTTATGCACGGGCTAGAAACTGCCATTGACCAAGCCGAAAATTTATCGGATGTGCGGGCGGTCATTGTGCGAGCAGAAGGGAAAGGATTTTCTGCGGGGATTGACCTCATGGGATTTAATGACATGATAGCTGTCTTTGGGGAAGGGTGGCGCGACCACCTTTTTTCGCTCACAGCAACGTATCAACGTATTTTGGGTAAATTTGAGCGCAGTCGTCACCCGACAATTATCCTCATGCACACCTATTGCTTGGGAATGGCGTTTGAATTGGCGCTGGCGTGTGATTTTAGGTTGGCATCGGCGGGGACACAAATGGGATTGCCAGAAACCCGTCTCGGACTGATTCCCGATGTCGGTGGTACAACCCGTCTCACCCGTTTGGTGGGGATTGGTCGGGCAAAAGAACTTATCCTCACAGGGCGGACATTTGGCGCAGAAGATGGGGAACGATGGGGCATTGTGAACACCATCACCACAGACGAGACACTTTATGCCAAAGGGTGTGAATTTGCTAATGAACTGGCGGCATGTGCGCCCCTCGCGGTGAGCTATGCCAAGCGCGTCATCAACGACCTTGTAGATGTGGAACGTGGCTTGCAGATGGAAGCATGGGCGCAGAGTATTCTCATCCGCACAGAAGATTTTGCCACTGGCGCACAAGCCATGTTGCTCAAAGAAAAACCCCAATGGAAGGGTAAATAGTCTAAATAGCCTTTTGTGGAACAAAATACTCTCCCAAACCGTCCTAATATCAAATCGTCAATGCACACAGTTTGGGAGACACACCATGTTACACAAATCAACTACCTTTTTACTCATCGCCCTTATCGCCCTATTGGTGGTGGCATGTTCACCATCGCCTTCTTCTGAAGTGACTTTGCCTGCTAATAACAATACCACAACGGGGCAAAATCCCCCCGCCGAACAAGAAGTCGTAGCAGATGGGGTAGTCGCACAACGCCAAGCGATGGATACAACCACAATGGCACTTTCGCCAGCCCCTACTAATTCGGCTGTGGTTGGGATGGCAATTGCACCAGCACCCGTTTCTGTTGCGCCAAATCAACCTGTTGCTCAACCAACACCCATTGATATGCAATTTGAAGATTATGGGGTCAATCCGTTCATAGATACCCAAGACGACCACCTTAGTACCTTTGCGATGGATGTAGACACGGCATCTTATACTGTCGCCAGAAATTACCTCATGGGACAAAATCAATATCCCCCCGATGAAGCTATTCGCATAGAAGAATTTGTCAATTATTTTGATGCGGGATATGAATCGCCTACAGATGAAACTTTCGGGATTTATCTCGATGCCGCGCCTGCACCGTTTGGTTATGAGGGTCATTATGTGTTGCGTGTGGGGATTCAGGGACAATATATCGCCCCAGAAGACCGCCAACCGACATTGCTCATCTTTGTGATTGATGTATCGGGCAGTATGGATATGGAAAATCGGCTCGGATTGGTCAAAGAGACCCTCGCCTTGTTGGTAGATGAACTGCGCGAAGATGACCGCGTAGCGATTGCCATATATTCCGATAATAGCCGTGTCGTACTCAATCCTACACCCGCCAGCGAAAAAGAAACCATCCTCACCGCTATTAACAATTTGCAACCAGAAGGCAGTACCAACGCCGAAGCAGGCTTAAATTTGGGATATCAGGTCGCCCGTGACAATTTGCGTGAGGGGCAAAATACCCGTGTGATTTTATTGAGCGATGGTGTATCTAATGTGGGCAATACGGGACCCGATGCTATCCTCAATACGATTGCAGAAGGCGTAGATGCGGGCATTACCATGAGTGCTATCGGCTTTGGCATGGGCAATTATAACGATGTATTGATGGAACGCCTCGCCAACGATGGCAACGGCAATTATTACTATGTGGATAATATCCGCGAGGCACGCCGTGTCTTTGTGCATAATCTCACCAGCACGTTACAGGTCATTGGCTATGATGCTAAAATTCAGGTGGATTTTAATACCGATGTGACCGACCGTTATCGCCTGTTGGGATATGAAAATCGTGCTGTGGCAGATGAAGATTTCCGCAACGATACCGTAGATGCGGGTGAAGTGGGCGCAGGGCATAGTGTGACGGCTTTATATGAACTCGCGCTCCAAGAAGGTGATTTGGATGCCGATAGTGTGATTGCTACCGCCTATATCCGTTATCAAGATGCAGAAACCCGTGAAGTGGTCGAATTGCAACGTGCTATCACCGTAGCCGATATACTTGCCAGCATCGAAGAAGCACCCGCCAGCTTTAGATTGCATGTGGCAGTCGCGGAATTTGCCGAATTACTCAAGGGTAGTTTTTGGTCAGAAGGTGGGACGTATGGCGCGGTGCTATCGCTCATCGAAACTGTCTCTGATGATACCAATGAAGATGAAGACATCACCGAATTGGTCGAGATGATTCGTATCGCCGTCCGTTTGAGTGACCAATAGGCTATAGAGGGGTATATTGCCCCTCGCGTCATCTCCATTTACAATCATATAGTCATAAGGGCGCAACAATATTGCGCCCTTATAGTTTACCCCAATGGTTTTTGGGGATAGTGTAAATGTATGTATTGGAGATAACGAATGTACCGATTTAGATTGCTACTGTTGCTCATGATAGGGCTTTTTACCGTTTCGATAACCCTCGCAGAACCCACCGCACAACTCCGTTTAGACCAAATTAATCTGCCAGAAGGCTTTCGTATAGACATTTTTTCAAATGATGTGCGCGGGGCGCGGTCTATGGCGCTTGGTGATAATGGCACAGTATTTGTGGGGACACGCTCAACGGGTGTTGTGTATGCGTTGGCAGATATAAATGGTGATAATATCGCAGAATCGCGGTATATCATCGCCCGTGATTTAAACAGCCCCAACGGTGTGGCGTTTCATGATGGTAGCCTGTATGTCGCAGAAATTCACCGCATCATCCGTTATGATAATATTGAAGCCAGACTCGATAACCCACCGCGCCCAGTGGTTGTCTATGACGATTTTCCCCGTGACGGGCATCATGGCTGGAAATACCTCCGTATTGGGGCAGATGAGATGCTCTATACCCCCGTTGGTGTCCCATGCGATATTTGCACGACCAATGACCCTTATGGCGCAATCCATCGCCTTAATTTGGATGGTAGTGGCATTGAAGTGGTGGCGCGGGGAATCCGTAACACAGTGGGGTTTGATTGGCATCCAGAGACGGGCGAATTGTGGTTTACCGACAACGGCAATGATGCAATGGGCGATACGTTCCCCCCTGATGAACTCAACCATGTAACAGAAATAGGCGACCACTTTGGCTTTCCATTTTGTTTAGGTGGGTATTATAACGAAACGCGCTATGGGGCGCGTGATTGTAGCGAATTTGTCCCTCCCGCCCAATTATTGACCGCACATGTCGCTGCCTTGGGGATGCGTTTTTATACAGGTGAGATGTTCCCAGAGGCATACTTGGAATATGTGTTTATTGCCGAACACGGGTCACGTTCTCGCAGCGAAAAAGTCGGCTATCGGGTAACAATGGTGCGGGTGATAGATGGTTTTGCCATTAGCTATGACACCTTTGCCGATGGTTGGTTGCAAGACGGGCAAGAATGGGGTCGTCCTGTGGATATTATGATTATGCCCGATGGTGCGATGTTGGTCTCTGATGATTTTGCAGGGGCAATTTATCGGATTAGCTACCAAGCGCCATGAACATCGCTTCATAGGTGACAAGAAATGATTCAAAATCGGCAATCGGGGCGATGCCTAGCACCCACACATCGCCCTTTTGCCGAGAAATTTGGTCATAGGTTACATCGTCATTTTGGGCGGATAGCGTGGCATCGGCTTCGGTGGTGATGAGGATGATTTGGGTTTCATCTGGCGAGACAAATACCGCCGATGGGTCGGCAAATTCCGCAGAACTCACCACCCGCCACCCGTCTGGATACATAACACGAAAGGCGCTATTGGTATAGGTGTTGTGGGTAATGGTGAATGGCGCAGATAGGGTGGGGAGCTGGTTATTTTGTTGGTCAATCAGGCGCAATGGTAATTGTGCTGGCGCAACTTGGGCGCAGGCAGATAATAAAATCCCCATACAGAGAATGATGATAGCGTGTCTATAAACGCGCCACAGCGATTTTATCGGCATCATATCTCTCATGGTGCACGGTTCACTGCATCTGCCTCGCGCAAATTGGGCAATCCAGAATTGGCATCATCACAGGCGATGAATCCCGACCATGCCGTCACGCGCCAATCGTCTGGCGCAATTTCTTCTACGCGATGAAAAATACACACCCCTGCAAACCCTTTATCTTGTGTATAAGTGGCGATGAGCTGAATATCCCACGCATCTCCATCGCGTATTGAACGCCGATAGACCGCCGCGCCATCGCGCAATAATCCGCCCCATTCAGACGGGGTATACGCCTCTATACACGCCGAAACACTGCCCTCTGGGCAATTTTGGCGCACATAAGCCTGTAATTCATCGCTCAACAATGCCATTGCTGGTTCATCTTGTCCTGTACCCGCCAGATTCATAAAGCGTACCGCCACATCAAATGCGGGTTTGTTTTCTGGGATAAGCACAGTGGTTAAGGCGATAATTCCCCCGCCGATAATAACGGTGATAATGCCAATCATGAGGATAGTCTTGCGGGTCATGCGTCACAATCCTTGTGTTTTTAAGGCGTAAATTGTCTATAATCTGTGCCATTATAGTCGTCATCGTTATCATCCCACAATATGGATTCATTATAACCCCCAGATTGGGAGCAAGTGGTTGCATCTATCTTCATCCCCACTTATAATAATCAAATAGTCATTTAATAACAGGATGAGGGAATATGCGACTACTTAAATGGATACTCTGGTCACTTCCTATAATAGTTCTGATGGGATGTTCTGGCACATCTAGCACCACCCAAGTGAGCGATGGCGTTGTCATTGAAAAGGGCAAGCCGACCTTATTGTTTTTCTATACCGATAACTGAAGCCCTTGACAAACCATGTCGCCCATCGTGTATGGGCTGGAAGAACAGTACAGAGACCAGTTAGCGGTACGTTTTTTGAATGCGTTGGATGGCGCAGAGGGGCAAACTACCTTTAATGCTCTTGCCTTGCCCGGTCATCCCAGTTATGTGCTATACGATGAACTTGGGGCAGAGGTGTGGCGGGGATTTGGCATCATTGTGCAAGCCTATTTGCAAAATGAAATAGAAAAAATAATTGATTGAGGTGATTTTATGTCAGAAGAAAGAACTGCGACCATCACATAGCAAGACCCATTCATTGGCGCACAAGCGGCTCTTATGGAAAACCGAAAACAAATTCATAGGATTATGTCAATAACGCATCATTAAACGTGTTTTCACCCCACCCCCAACCCCCTCCCCAAAAAATTGGAAGCGGGTTGTACGGACGTGATTAATCGCGTCCCTACGCCTAGAAATGGGTTTCTCCCCCTTTCTCCACGCAGTGGGGATAAGGGGGCTGGGGGGATAGGGGTGCTTTAAGCTGATAATTGACTTGAAAATACTTATCCATTGAAATTTGAAAATCATTTGAATTCAAAATAGTTGTTCCATTAGTCGGATAATCTCTGGGGATATTCTCCCCTTTTGTACCAACAATAACCGTTACCACAAGGGGTAATTGATTAATTACGTCTGATGAAATCACCAAAACAGGGCGTTGTCCACTTTGCTCACGCCCTTGAACGGGATTCAGATTGACAAAATAAATTTCCCCACGCTGGCTACTCATACTGGGTCTAGCCCATCCCATTCAGTAACACGGAATTCGTCATTTATCTGTGCTAATTCGCGTTGAATATCAGGGTCATTAGCCATCAGTGCCAACTGCGCCTCAATTTCTGCACGGAGCAAATTACCGATATGCTCATCGGTTAAAATACCCATTTGGATAGCTTGTTTGACAAGTAATTCTGGCAGATGCAAGGTAATTTCGATAAAATCCATAATTAATACCTCATCAATAGGTGATATAACCCATTATAGCACATCGTTTTTCTATAATCGGTGAGATTAATCCCCTGCCATTTGCCCCTGCAACATCTGCAAGCGTTGGTCATAAGCCGATAAAATGCGTCCACGATGCCCATCAAAATGCCCTTTGCACATATCGGCTGTGAATTGACT
>DAOTUO010000065.1:0-15521 GCA_034436595.1 Anaerolineae bacterium
GGCATGAAATTTCTGCTGGATTTTCATTATTCCGATACATGGGCAGACCCCGCCAACCAAACCAAACCCGCCGCATGGGCGGAGTTGTCGTATGTTCAGCTCCGCACCGCGCTATTTCACTATACTATCGCGGTGTTAGAAGCGCTGAATCAGCAAGGTACACCGCCCGATATGGTGCAAATCGGCAACGAAATCGCAGGCGGATTTTTGTGGGAAGAGGGAAGTTTGCGTGGCAACGACAATTGGCTACGCTTCAATTCGTTATTAGGGGCGGGTGCGCGGGCGGTGCGCCAGACCGTGCCAGATGCCCAAATCATGCTTCATATCGAAACAGGTGGCAACCGTGTGACCAGCCAATGGTTTTTTGACCATGTGATAGAAGGAGAGGTGGATTTTGACATCATCGGCTTATCGTATTATCCGTGGTGGTCTGGCAGTTTGGATGACTTGCAAACCAATCTGACCGCATTGGCAAATCGCTATAACAAGCCGATTATTGTCGTAGAAACAGCGTATCCATGGACACTCGACTGGTCAGATAACACGCATAATGCCGTTGGGGAACGCAGACAATTAGAGACGGGGTATCTTGCTACACCACAGGGTCAATATGACTTTTTGCAACAAGTTGTCGCGCAGATTCAAGATACCCCCAACGGACTCGGCAGTGGCTTTTTTTATTGGGAGCCAGATGCCATTTCTGCGCCGAATTTTGGGTCTGTCTGGGAAAATCTCGCGCAATTCGATTTTGATGGTCGCGCCCTGCCGTCTATGGCGATTTATGGGACGTGTGCGTAAAAAATATTTTTTAGGTTATGATGGATGTACCCATTTTATAGACAAGGAGCGACCACTTATGATGACCATTATCATCGCACCAGGGGCATTTAAGCACAGCCTGTCGGCAGATAAAACCGCACTCGCCATTGAGCGCGGATTGCGCCGTTCTGGGTTAGATGCCACACTTCACCGCCTACCGATTGCCGATGGTGGCAATGGCACACTCGACGCATTTTTAGCCAATGGTGGCACACGCCACACGGTAGAATCGGTAGACCCACTGGGTAAATTTATTAATGCCGATTGGGGTATGTTGCCCGATGGCGAAACAGCGATTATTGAGATGGCGTTGGCATCGGGCATCGAATTAATCCACCCCGATGACCGCAATCCCCTCACCGCAAGCAGTCGTGGCACAGGAATTCTCATCCGCCATGCTATTCACGCGGGTGCAAAACGGATTATTGTCGGCATGGGCGGGAGCGCCACCACCGATGGCGGTTCAGGATGCCTCATGGAACTCGGTATCCGTTTTTTCGATGACCAAGACCAATTGGTGGGCATTGGCGGGGGCGATTTGCTCCCCATTCAGCACATAAATACCCAAAATAAGGTGAATTTTCGGGATATTGAATTAATTATCGCCACCGATGTGGAAAATCCCCCATTGGGTGATACAGGCGCATCGGCGATATTTGCCCCACAAAAAGGCGCAACACCCGCGCAAGTGATTGAGCTAGAAGCCAACCTCACGCACTTTTTTTCGGTGATACACCAGCAAATCGGCGTGGATGTGCGTCAACTCAAAGGCGGGGGGGCGGCGGGAGCATTAGCGGCGGGACTCATGGCATTTTTTGGCGGAAAAATTGTCTCTGGCATAGACCTCATCTTGGAACACAATCATTTCCGTGACCATCTGGCTACCGCCGACCTCGTGATTACGGGTGAAGGGCGCATGGATTCGCAGACCATCTACGGCAAGGGTCCCATTGGGGTGGCGCGACTGGCAAAAGCGTATGGCGTGCCAACCATTGCCCTCGTAGGCGATATGAGCGCCGATGATGTTGCCTTGCACGAGGCGGGGTTATCGGCAGTTTTGCCCATCGCCCCGCGCCCCATATCGCTCCAAACCGCGCTCGATAATGCCCCCGAATGGATAGAAAATACCGCGCTACGGCTTGGCTATCTGTTACAAATTTCACACAATTATTAAAGAATTTGACATCCGAAACGTTTTGAGTTATGGTCTATCTATATCCGAAACGTTTTGGATGGTTAAATACAGAAAAATAAATTTATGGCTAAGTTAAAAGATATTGCACAAAAAACAGGTTTTTCTATCACCACCGTCTCCCGCGCTTTGGCGGGTTATGACGATGTAAACCCAGATACACGCCGTCAGATAGAGGCGGTAGCGATGGGTTTGGGGTATCAACCCAATGGTGTGGCGCGTCAGTTGCGTAGCCAAAAAACCGACACACTAGGCATCGTCATTCCGTCGGACGACACACGCTTCTCTGATGATTTTTTCAGTGAATTGTTGATGGGTGTCGGTTATGCCACCGCGCACATGGGTTATGACCTGCTGGTGAGCGCCCAGACATCTGATGATGAGATGAGCGCGTATCGGCGGATAGTCGGTGGCAACCGTGTGGATGGGGTGATTATCGCCCGCACACGCCGTCACGACCCACGCATCGCTTATTTGCAAGAATGTGGACATGCGTTTGTGGTGGCAGGCCGTAGCGCCCCCGATGAACCGTCTAATTTTCCTTATGTAGATGTCGATAGCCAAGACGGAATTGGGCAAGTGACCAATCACCTCATTGGCTTGGGACATCGGCACATCGGAATTATTTTGCCCCCGTCAGAAATCGCTTATACAGGCTATCGGCTGGCGGGCTATCAGCAAGCACTCATCCACGCGCACCTGCCCTATCAACCACACTATGTCGTTCATGGCGATTTGCGCCGTGAAGGGGGCAGAGACGCGACCTACAACCTACTCACTCATCACCCACAGCTCACGGCAATTGTCGCGTGTAATGATGCGATGGCGCTAGGCGCAATGAACACCATACAAGCTATGGGGTTGCGCGTTGGCGCAGATGTGGCGGTCACGGGGTTCGATAATATCGCCCTCGCAGAACACGCCCATCCACCGCTCACCACCGTGCGCCAGCCGTTTGTGGAAATCGGTCAACACCTCGTGGAGTTGTTGATACGACTCATTCAGCAGAAGCCACTCGGAGAATCTCAGATTTTGCTGTCTCCGATGCTTATTATCCGCCAGTCGTGTGGGGCAGATTTGCCCAGAACGGAGTCGCCATAGCCAAAAAATTGTTTTGCTCCAAATGTCTGATATGAGATGAAATTGATAAAAATGGGTCATGCCGACAGGCGCTAAAGCACCGACTGCCGTAGCATAGCAATATGTTACTTGATGCACCCTATTTCACATCAGACATATCCAAAAAATCGTTTTGTTTTATGAAAGGATTGTTCAAACATGAAAAATTTTCGTTTATTACTCGTTTTGGTGATGACCGCCGTTGTTGGGTTTGCCATTTCTGCCCAAGAAGCCCCTGTCGTCTTTCAATCTACCCAATTTAATATCGTTGAAGAGAGTGAACGCGCCCGTGCGATTTTGGCGACGTATGACGGTGATGTGAGTTTTATCACCACAGAAGAAGGTCCACTGATTGATATTCTCATCGCAGAAGGCGAAGCAGGCGTGGGCGCAACCGATTTGGTCGGCGCATTGCATGGGACATATCCCTCGCTTATTAGCCGTGATTTGATGTTTGACCTCTCAGACCTCACCGCCAGACTCGATGAACAATACGACATTGCCGATTCATTCATCGAATTGGGCAAAATGGGGACAACCGACTATCAATATTATGTCCCGTGGATGCAAGCCACTTTTGTGATGGCGGCAAATGTTGAAGCCCTCCCCTATTTGCCAGAAGGCGCAGAACTCGAAAATCTCACATGGGAACAATTGGCACAATGGGGCGCAAATTTGGCAGAAGCCACTGGCGAAAATAAAATCGGGTTGCCTGTAGCAGGTTTGTTCCACCGATTTTTGCAAGGCTATATGTTCCCCTCATTCACAGGCGGTATGGTGACAGAATTCCGCAGTGAAGGCGCAGAAGCGATGCTGGAATATCTGCGCGATGACCTGTGGACAGTGGTCAATGCCGAATCTATCAATTACAGCTTCATGAACGAGCCATTGCTCTCTGGTGAAGTATGGGTCGCATTTGACCACGTAGCCCGCTTGGGTCCAGCATTTGCCGCCCAAGCCAATGGCGAAACTGACCGTGAATTTGTCGCCTTCCCTGCACCATCAGGTCCCGCAGGACGTGGCTTTATGGCGGTGGTGGTTGGGTTGGGTATCCCCTTTAGCGCCCCGAATCCCGATGGCGCAGAGGCACTCATCGAATTTATGCTCAGTCCAGAGACACAAGCCTCTATTTTGGCAGAATTAAACTTCTTCCCTGTGGTGGCGGGCGTGGATATGTCTGCATTGCCAGAGAGTGTTGCCCCAATCGCCGCGGCGGTGGATGCCCAATCCTCATCAGAAGATGCCATCGTTGCATTGTTGCCCGTTGGTTTGGGTGATAGAGGTGGCGAGATTAACCAAATCTTCCGTAATGTGTTTGTGCGTGTCGTTCAGAACGGTGAAGTCATTGCCGATGTATTGGCAAGCGAAGGCGAAGCCCTCAACACCCTCCTCAGCGATACGGGCGCACGGTGCTGGGCACCAGACCCCGTTAGCGAAGGTGCTTGTGTGGTGAAATAGGTATTTAGAAGCGCCCCTATCCCAAGAAAGGGGATCGGGGTTGTAGGGACACGCTTCTGCGCGTCCGCATTTTTTTGTGGCTGACATACAAGGCTACCGCCTCTAGTCAGCCAGTACAGCCTCCAAAATAGGCAGAATTGTACTGGCTGACTAGCACGCAGTGCGTATGTCAGCCACAGGATAAAAAATGTTTTATGCCCCTCTACACAACGGGGGAAGCCTACAGATGAAATAAAAAAAGCACTACACCATAGACAATAAATATTGAAAGTTATTGCTGATGAAAAATCAAAAATTATTGCCTTACTTACTCGTTTTGCCCACCATGCTCTACCTTGTCGTCTTTTTTGCCTACCCGATGGTGAGCGCATTGGGACTCGCCGTGACAGGTGAAACCAGATACCTCGCCCTACTTGACCAGCCAGACCCCACCGCCAGCGAAATCGGCACACTGCCCATGCAAACCGATGTGACCGTCACCGATAGGCTACGTGCAGAAGAAACACTCCCCAATGGGCGCACCCGTCCGTTTTATTGGTTTTATGTGACAGGCGTAGATGTGAATGGCGACTCTATCACAGGATGGGTCAGCCAGCAGAATTTATTCGTCGAAAATCGTACCGAATCGGTGATGGGGCGCATCAACAACGGCACGCCTGTGCGCGAATGGACGATGAGCCATATCAACACCATGTTCAGCGATTTTCGGTTTCAGAGTGCCATCTTCAACACATTTTTGATGATAATCATCATTCTGCCGATTCAGTTTTTACTGGCAATCGTCATGGCGCTGGTATTGCAAGCCAGACCACGCGGTAACGGCATCTTTTTATATATTTTCGCAGTCCCCATGGGCATATCCGATTTAGCGGCGGGTCTGGTGTGGTATTCCATTTTTACCCAGCAGGGCTTCCTCAATTCGTTCTTGGTGAGCGCAGGCATTTTAGATAGACCGTTCATCTTTATCGCCTTGGGCAATGACGGCTGGATTTTATTGGCGATTGTGCTGGCAGAAGTATGGCGTGCCACCGCTATTGTGATGGTGATTGTCGTATCGGGGTTACAAGCCGTCCCCACCGATTATATCGAAGCGGGGCAAGTGTTTGGTGCATCGCTATGGCAACGGATTCGGTATATTATCCTGCCCCTATTGCGTCCTAGTTTGCAGGTGGCGCTCATTTTGCGGACGATTCTCGCGTTTCAGGTGTTTGCGGTGGTGGTGGCAATATCGGGCGGGGATGTGTTCACGGTGTTATCGAATGAGACCTTCCGTTGGTACGATAGGGGTGATGGTGGCTATAATAACCCCAATGTCGCCTCTGCCTATGCGGGGCTGATTATGATTATCTCGCTGGCAATATCGTTCTTCTATCTTCGCGCCGTCCGCACACAAGAGGAGGTCGCAAAATCATCATGACCACCCGTAACCGAGCAGATTTGCCACCCGAACAACGCCGTGCCTTACGCAACGCCAGCATCCGCCGTGGCGGGGTGTATGCGTTGGCAATCACCTTGTCGCTATGGATTCTCATCCCCATTTGGCTGATTGCGACAATGGCGTTTAGCACACCGTCTAATGTGCGGAGTTTCCCCAAACCCGCCTTCCCAAGCCCCATATCCACCGACACCATGACCTTTTTTATCAACGCAGAAGGCATTTTGCGCTCCACAGGCAATAGCATCGTGGTGGCGTTGCTCACATTTGCCATGTCTACCCTCATTGCCACCCCTGCCAGTTATGCCATCGCCCGTTTTATATTCAGAGGACGCGATGCGGTGCGTTTGGGCATTTTATCGGTACGGGCATTTCCGATTGTGATTTTAGCCGTGCCATTGGCGGTGACATTCATCAATTTTGGCATGTACGATAGCATTTTTAGTGTGGCGTTGTTGCATACGGCGCTGGTTCTGCCGACATCGGTGCTGGTGATTGCCAGTGTATTCGCCAGTGTACCATTTGAATTAGAAGAAGCCGCGCAAGTGTTTGGATGCACGCCATTTCAGGCATTTTGGCGCGTGGTGATTCCCCTCACGCTACCCGGGATTGCGGCAGCGGGGTTATTTGCCTTTGTCACTTCATGGAATGAAGTATTTGGGGCGATGTTGCTCACACTCACCAACCGCACACTCCCCGCGCAGATTTTATTCTCGTTGGATAAAGCCAGTGACCCGTTTAAATTTGCGGGCGGATTTTTCATGCTCATCCCCTCACTGATATTCATCTTTTTCATCAGGCGGTATCTGTTCAGCATGTGGGGACAGGTGACGAAATAGGAGAAAAATTATGGCAACCATACGCATAGAGAACGCTGTCAAAAAATTTGGCGACTTCATGGCAGTAGACGATGTAAGCCTCGAAATTGACGACCAAGAATTTGTCGTGCTATTGGGTCCGAGTGGCTGTGGAAAAACCACCCTACTCCGCGCTGTGGCGGGATTGGGCTTGGTGGATTCTGGCAAAATCATGATTGGCAAGCGCGATGTCACCTATCTGCCACCCAAAGACCGCGATATTTCGATGGTGTTTCAGAGTTACGCGATTTTTCCGCACATGAAAGTCTACGACAACATCGCCTTTGGCTTGCGGATGCGAAAGACCGATAAGCAAAAAATTAAGGGGCGGGTGGAACAAGTGGCAGAATTGCTCCATATCGAAACGATGCTAGACAGGTATCCCTCGCAGATGAGTGGTGGTCAGCGTCAACGGATTGCCGTGGCACGCGCATTGGCAGTCGAGGCAAAAGTTATTTTGATGGATGAACCCCTCAGCAACCTCGATGCCCTGCTACGACTCGAAATGCGGGCAGAACTCAAATCACTGTTGGCAAAATTGGGCGCGACCACGATTTATGTCACCCACGACCAAATCGAAGCACTCAGTATGGGCGATAGAATCGCAGTCATGCAGAAGGGTAAAATTTTGCAATATGACCATCCGACACGGGTTTATGACCGTCCATCACATCATTTTGTGGGGAGTTTTATCGGCAACCCGCCCATGAACTTTATCCCCGCCACCATCCAACGCCATGACGGAAAATTGGTGGCGAAAATTGGCGATTTTATCATCACACCCGATGATGTCATGACCGCGCCCCTCTCCACATACGATGGTAAGCAAATTTGGCTAGGCATCCGCGCCGAAAATATGGAAGCCCTCCGCGCCCCCGCCGATGATGCGTTGGCGATGACCGTCTCTGTATTAGAGCCATTGGGGTCTATGAACCTCTTGACCATTCACGCGCATGGTGAGACGCTCAAACTGGCGACTCATCCCGATTTTGTGGTCAAACCCGATGAAACCGTGTGGATTCGCTTTCCGACCAATAAGGTACGCTGGATAAATCGGGATACAGGACACACGATTGCGCCAGATTTGGCACAGGTGACGGCATAGTGACATGAAACACATCTTTCGGGCTGGTGATAAACCCTTAGACTTTGGACACGGTGGCATTTCGGGATGCCTCACCCGCACAGGGCGCTTTGTGGCGATTAATCACTATCACCCCGTGCATGGCTATGTGACGCTATCATCCGCCCCGCCCTTCCCTGATGAGGCACGCTATGACCCCGCCCGTGTGCGCCAATATCGGCGCGATATGGTGACACAAGACGGATTCGGTGTGGCGTTATCCTCTGATGTTGTGCAGACAGTGGTCGAATATAACGAATATGATAGTCCTATTTTGACCATGACCCTCGCCAACGGTGCGACGGTGCGGTGTGTCACCCATATTTTTTCGTACTCGACGATTTTTCAAGATTGGGAATTTTCTGAGCCGACCGCCTTCCTTATAGCAGGGCGTGTGTGGGTGATGCGCTGTGCCTATCCGCAACTCACAGAAGGCGGTGTGTTGCCCCCTGTGAGCCATGTCACCCTTCCTTATATGTATATGTCCGATGAAATTGTCGGTGTACATAACCCCGCGATTCAGTGGGGTGTGGCGCTAGAGGGGTTAGACGGCTTGGCGATGCACACCGATGATGGCGGTTGCACCCACCTCTATGCCCAAATGCCCATGCAAACAGCGTTCACATGGACAATGCGAGTTTTATCCCCATACGGTACACCACCACCTACCCCTATACACAATGGTAATGCCCAGTACGGGCTTGCCATGGCAAGCCCCTACGACCCACCATCATTAAATAAGGCAAGCCCCTACGACTCGCAAGCAAATATTAGCCCCCTCTCCACCCCTGTGAGGAGGGGGGTGGGGTTAATAGACGACCCCATCTACACCCGTGCATGGCGCTATGCCCGTCTGTGTGCCACGCCCACCGAACACGACACGCTGTGCATCCTCACCGACCACATGATTTTACCCCTATCGTGGAATCGGGATTCGTATTATGCCGCCCGTCTGTTTTTGGATGACCCACAATCGGTAATTCTCACCCAAAAACACTTATTATGGCTATTCGAGACTGCCGAGCGCATCAATGGCGTATGGGGCAGGTCGTATTTGGCGAATGGCAAAATTAAGGATAGGGGCTTTCAGCTAGACCAGCAATTATTCCCCTTATTAGAATTGGCGGAATATGTGCAAATCACAGGGGATACAGCGCTATTAGACCGTCTGCGTCACCATATCCGCCCCGTTTTTGAGGCACTCCGCGCCTATCGCGCCCCACATGCCTTGTTATACGCCACCGAAGAAACACCCGCCGATGACCCCATCGCCCTGCCCTATCCGCTATCGAGTCATATCCTGCTATGGCGTGTTTTATCGGACTTGGAAAAAATCGGCTGTGGCGACTTATCAGACCTATCCCCCAACGATGTCGCCCGTAGCATCATGACGCATTTCATCGCCACCCCGCCCGATGGTGATGCACCGCTATTCGCTTATGCCACCGATGGCGCGGGGAAGCATCATTTTTATCACGATGCCAATGATGTGCCGTTGGCGCTCATGCCCGCGTGGCATTTTTGCCCCGCCAATGACCCCGTATGGCGTGCTACGATGGATTTCGCTTTCTCCCCCGCCAATGTCGGCGGATTTTATGACGGGTCGTTGGGTTCGGTGCATACACCCGCGCCGTGGGCGTTGGGGGATATTCAGGAATGGATTTTTGCCCGTGCGATTGGCGATGAGGTACGCGAGCAAGCGGTTTTATCGCGCCTACAGCACGCCTCCCAATGGGACGGGGCGCTACCAGAGGCGTATGAGGCGGGGACGGGGGCGGTTGTCTCGCGCCATTGGTTTTTATGGACGAATGCGTTTTATGCCTGTGTGAAAAGAGGAATTTTCGATGTCAAACCATGAGCATGATTTTATACAAGCGTGCATGACTGTCTTGCGTGGCAACCAAATGACCAGCAACGGCTTCCGTTATACGCGCCCCGCCCCGCATGTGTATGAGCAACAATGGTTATGGGATTCGTGTTTTCATGCCGTTGCCTATCGGTGGTTAGACCCCGCGATGGCGTGGGATGAATTGCGTAGCTTGTTGGCGGGGCAGGTCAAAAACGGCGCGGATGCGGGCATGATTCCGCACATGGTCTATTGGCAAGGCGGGGGCGAGGCGCTATGGGGGCATGATAAGCACAGTATTATCACCCAACCGCCCCTTATCGCTATTGCCGCCCTCGCTATCTACGAAAAAACGGGCGATAGCACCCCGCTATACGAATTTTACGCGCCGTTGTGTGCCTATCATGAGTGGTTCATGCGTCGGCGTGATGCCGATAAAGACCATCTGGTGTCGCTGATTCATCCGTGGGAATCGGGATGGGATGCCTCGCCTCGTTGGGATGTGCCGATGGGCTTACAGATGCCCACGGATGAGCAATCCAAAAGCGCACGGCATGGCTTGGTGGCAACCCTGCGCGATGCTGATATGGATATGCAAATTTTGGCGGATAAAGGGTCTTTTTGTGTGGAAACTGCCGATTTTAATGCCATCCGTGTGGCAGATTTAGAGGCACTCGCACAAATTGCGCTTATCATCGGGGAATCGGGTCGGCGGTGGCGCGATGAGGCAAAATTGGCGTGCGAGGTTGTCCGCCAGCGCCTTATCCAAACCGATAATGACGGCAATATGACCATCTGTGACCTAAGCGGGAGCGCAGAAATGCCCATCATCACCCCTAGCGCCTCGCAATTCGTGTTGCTATTTGGTGGCTGTTTATCACCAGAACAAGCAGAAAAGCTGGTGAATCGGCTACAATCATCGGCGTTTTGGACACCTTACCCGGTCACCACCACCCCCAGCGACCATCCGCAATTTGACCCCGCCCATTATTGGCGCGGGAATGTGTGGTTAAGCGTGAATTGGCTCATCTGGCGCGGATTACGGCGCTATGGCTATCACGAAATTGCCCATGACCTTGTGGCACGCACACTCACACTTGTAAAAAATCACGGTTTCCACGAATATTTTAACCCGATGACGGGCGATGGTTATGGTCCCAGCCAACAAAGCTGGACAACCGTCATTTTAGATATGGCACTCACGGAAAATTTGGCATGACAGAAAAAATTCACACCCTATTGCACACATTATACCCGCCAGACGATGCACAATCGTTGTATGAGGCGATACTGGCGCGTATCCGCACGGCAGAACGTCCTATCCCGCGCAAAAATACGCTGTATCACCAACAAGACGTGTTGCTCATCACCTATGGCGATAGCCTCATACACGCCGATGAAGCCCCACTAGCGACCCTGCGCGGATTCGCCAATCATCGGCTGAAATCGCTATTTAGCGGGATTCACATTTTACCGTTTTATCCGTATACATCGGATGATGGTTTTTCGGTGAGCGATTTTTATGCCGTGAATCCGATTTTGGGCGGGTGGGAAGATGTGCGGGCATTGGGGGAGTCGTTTGATTTGATGTTTGACGCGGTATTCAATCACATGTCGGCAAAAAGTGAGTGGTTCACGCGCTTTTTGGCGGATGATCCAAATTTTGCGGGGCTATTCCGCACAGAATCACTCACCACCGACCTAAGCCTCGTCACCCGTCCGCGCACATCGCCCCTGCTCACACCATTTATCAAACCGAATGGCGAGACAACCCACGTCTGGACGACCTTTAGCGATGACCAAGTAGATTTTGACCCCGCCACCCCTGCTACTGTGTTGCGCCTTATCGAAATTTTGCTATTTTATGTGTCGCAAGGCGCGACTTATATTCGGATGGATGCGATTGCCTTCCTGTGGAAAATTGTGGGGACGACATCGCTCCATCTGCCCCAAACGCACGCGGTTATTCAGGTATTTCGTGCTGTGTTGGATGAAATCGCTCCGCAGGTGGTCATCATCACCGAGACGAATGTCCCCCACCGCGAAAATATTTCGTATTGGGGCGATGGTCATAACGAGGCGCAGATGGTCTATAATTTCACCCTGCCCCCATTGCTATTTTATAGCCTGTCGGTGGGTGATGGCAAAAAATTGCGCGATTGGGTGAATACGCTCCAAACGCCCTCTGACCACACAACTTTTTTTAATTTCACCGCCTCGCATGATGGCATTGGTGTGCGTCCTGTGGAAGGCATGTTATCGGCGGATGAATTGGCGGTGCTGGTGAGTATCACCGAAAATCGGGGCGGAAAAGTGTCTTATCGGACAGGGGTAGATGGCACAAAAACACCCTATGAACTCAATATCACCTATGTGGATGCAATTATCAACCCACAAGACGCGCATGACCTACAGGTGAAAAAATTCATGGTGTCGCAAGCGGTGATGCTGTCGCTGGCGGGTGTGCCTGCTGTGTATATCCATAGTTTGTTGGGGTCACGCAATAATATTGCAGGTCGGGAGCGCACAGGTCAGAATCGGACGGTCAACCGCGCCAAATTGGATGTGACACGGCTTGCATCTGAATTGGATACCCCGCATACCCTCCGCCACGATATTTTTGTCGCCTATGCCAATTTGTTGCAAAAACGGCGTGGATTATCGGCATTTCATCCCAACGCGCCCCAAACGGCGTTGGACATAGGCAATGATGCCGTGTTTGCGCTCATGCGGGGTGATGGTGAGGCGCGGATTTTGGCGATATACAACCTCACCGATACCCCACAGACATTATCTGAGGCACTATTTGGGTATGATGTGGTATCCAACACACCGATTGATGGGCAAACGGCACTCGCGCCGTATCAAGTATTGTGGCTCAGAGATACCCGTTAGCCCTGCTTTTGCGGGTACATTGCAATTTAGGGGCAAAAAGTATTTTTATATCAAGCGGTTTTAGGTTTATGGCGGCTATACGCGCTGTGCGCTAATCCGCCAGTACGATTCTGCCTGTTTTGGGGGGTGTAATGGCTTACAGACGTGATTAATCGCGTCCCTACAACCCTTTAGGGTCGTATGTCAGCCACCAGAATAGATATGATTGTCGCCAATGGGAAATGCCCCATCCACCCCCGCTTTTACCCAATCCACCCACGCGCCGAGTCCGTCCCCCGTCTGACACGACACCTCAAATATCGTCACATGCGGGTTGAGTGCCATCACCCCTTTTCTGAAAAAATCCATGTCAAACGGGATGTATGGCAATAAATCCATTTTGTTGATGACCAGCACATCCACGCCCAGATACATATTAGGATATTTATACGGCTTATCTGCCCCTTCTGGGATAGATGCCACCAGCACATTATGATGTGTCCCCAATTTCCAGCCAGCAGGACACACCAAATTGCCGACATTTTCGATGATGACCACATCCAACACCGATAAATCGAGCCGCGATAGGGCATCTTGTATCATGTGCGATTCTAAGTGGCAATTGCCCCCCGTATTGATATGCACCGCCGTCGCCCCTGCGACTTGTGCGCGGAGAGCATCACCGTCATAGCCCGCCGTATCGCCGTTGATAATCCCCACCCGATAATCGGATAATTGGCGGATGGTGTGTTCTATCAGCGATGTTTTACCCGCCCCTGGTGATGCCATGATGTTGAGCGCAAACACACCTGCATTATCCAATGCACGCCGATTTGCCTCTGCAATGAGGTCGTTGGCGTTCATAATATTTTGCACAACGGGGATATGAGTGGTCATGGGGTTGTCTCCTGAATATCAATCGAATCCACAAAAAATTCTTTGCCTGCCATAATTATAACATGGTGACTCCCACACACAGGACATAATAAGCCATCCGTTTTGATGACATACGTCATATCACACGCCTCACAACGCGCTTGGGCGGGGATGCGCCTGAAGTGCAAAGTTGCGCCAACGGCATTTGTGCCAGCACTGATGATATCCCAGTAAAATTGGATACTATCATCCACCAGCGAGGTGAGATCGCCAATCACCAGCCGAATATCGGTGATAACCGCACCATCGGCATGGCTAAGGGCAATATCGAGGATGGTCTGCGTGACGGATAATTCGTGCATAACACTCCTTTTTACCCGATGATATGATGCCAAAATCATATCCCTTATGACTGTAGGGACACGATTCTAGGCTTGTCCGTAGTTGTTTTGATGATTTTGCGTAGATAGGGTAGGCGGTGAACCACCTGCGTATATGACCAAAACCTCATAAATGGGGTTGGTCTGCCGATTTTTAGGGTCAGATAGGCATGATGTACGGGTTTGCCATGGCAAACCCCCCGCAACCAACCGTAAAAATCGGGCTTGCCATGGCAAGCCCCTACGCCATACCCATTTTTTGTGATGAAAATAGGCAAAACAACCCCATTCACGGGGTTTCAGAGGGTCAGACGGGTGGTTCACCGCCCGTCGGCAGGTAACATACACGCTATTTTTATCCTATTTTGTCTTTTTAACTACGGACAAGCCTAGAAGCGCGTCCTTTTGCCTCTGCGTGTCACTGGCGGAATTATTTTAAGCGCAACACCCGCTTTTTGAGCGGATAATACACTTTATGATACGCCGACCACTTGACATAACGCGCTCCCCACCGTGCTTTGACATAAAAGTTTAGTCCAGACAACACCACCCGATACCCCACAGGCAAATTTATCGGCGGGGTGGGGTGGACATACGTCCCAAACGCGCTGTATGCCGTGAGTGTCGCTTGTGCCATATTGCCCAAATTAAACTGCTGACATTGCACCAGACCTTTTTCGCGCAAAGCAAGGCGCATATCCGCATCGCCCAAAAGGGTGTGCATCGCCTCTGTAAATTCTTCCGATTCATCGGCATCCACCAGCATCGCCGCCTCGCCCGCCACCTCTGGCATAGATGCCGCCGTTGTGGTGATAACCGCGCTCCCGCACGCCATCGCTTCGGCAATGGGGTAGCCAAATCCCTCATAGCGCGAGGGATAGACCGTGAATTCTGCCCCGTTATACAGCGCGACCAGTTCATCCTCGCTAACCCGCCGTGTGAATATCACCTGTTCGGTGGGGATTCCCAATTCTTTCACCCGTTTGGTGAAGCGGATGATGTCTTTTTCTAAAATATCGAATGTGACCACCAACGGACACGTCTTACGCTCAGAGGCGGGCAATTGCGCGTATGCGATGAATAGGGTATCCAGATTTTTGGTGTAAAAATGGTCTGTCACTGTGAGGAGATACCGTTCTGGACGGGGTATCGCCAGCCGTTCCCACAAGCCGTTCAGACGCGCCTGTGTGACTTCTTGGGATAGCACCACAAACTGTTTATCCAATGCGGGATACACCACCGTGATATTTTTTTCATCATAACCCAAATGCTGAATAACATCATTTTTGGTCGCCTCAGAAATGGCGATGAGGTGTTTTGCTGTCTTGATATACTCCAAACCCCGCGCATATTGCACTTGTATCTGGGGGCTAAAATCGAAATGCTTCATATACAGATAGGGTATGAGGTCATAGACCGTGATGAGGACGGGATAATCGCCCAGATGGTCTGGAATCGGTTGGATAAAATGAAACATGGTGGGGATATGCAAAAAATCGAGTTTGTAGAGTGCGATATAATAGCTCAGTTGTCGTTCTATTG
>DAOTUO010000066.1:0-19711 GCA_034436595.1 Anaerolineae bacterium
GTAAGCGCCCCAATATTTTCATGATAGAGTTTATAGATATTTGGCTTTTCTGGCAAAATCTCGATGCTATCGCCTGATGGTCGCCATTCTCCCTGTTGAATACGGCGCACCACCTCGCGCCCAGATTCGGTATTCAAAAAATAGAGGCGCTTCTCATTTCCAGATAGTTCTAGGCGCACCTCCAGTAATGTGCCACGCGCCACCGATTTTTTGAGCGTGGCTTGTAGGGTTTCTTCTGATGAGCCATGCGGATGAATTATCCGTAGCCCGTCCATTAGGGGTTGGTGGGTCAAAAATTCGTCATAAGTCAAATAGGGTGGTTTTTCTTTTTGGGGCAATGCCCATAGGCAAAATAAAATTAGTTTGAGTTCACTCAAATCATCTATTTGGGGCAATAGATCGCCAAAGAACATGGGTGGAATATCGAGTTTGCTATAGTCACCTTTTGGAAATCCCGAAAATTTTTCCATGATGCACCTCATCCCCCCAAACTGACGGGACGTGTATTGACATCCATAAAGCGGGTGATGGTCTCATCGAAATAGAGCGATATGGTACCTGTTGGACCGTTACGATGTTTGGAGATGATAATATCGGCTTGGTTGGGAAATTCGGTAGATTCGTTATAAATCACATCCCGATATAAAAACATCACAATATCGGCATCTTGCTCAATGCTCCCAGATTCGCGCAAATCACTGAGCAAAGGACGCTTGTCTTGGCGTTGCTCCACCGCACGCGAGAGTTGCGCGGCAGAAATCACTGGGACATTGAGTTCACGCGCCAGTTCTTTCATGGCACGGCTGATATAACTAACCTCTTGCACACGGTTATTGGTGTATTGCTGTCCTGCGCTCATCAGCTGAATATAGTCTACAATCACCATATCAATGCCTTGTTCGTGTTGCAAACGCCGACACTTTGTCCGCATTTGGCTAGGGGTTAGGGCGGGTGTGTCGTCAATAAAAAGATGGTGTTCGCTCAATTGCCCGGCGACTTTTACAAACGTGACATATTCTTTTTGGTCGAGTTTGGCGATACGCAATTTTTGCGAATTGATACGGCTTTCCATCGCAAAGATACGCTGGATAATTTGCTCTGTCCCCATTTCCATCGAAAAAACTGCGATACGCCTGCCCAGACGGGCGGCATTCATGGCGGCAGACAGCATAAATGATGTTTTGCCCATACCCGGGCGACCCGCAAAAATGATGAGGTCAGATTTTTGGAATCCACCGAGTAGTGCGTCTAAATCGGTGAAGCCCGATGGCACGCCCAACGAGATATGTGGGTTTTGCATGAGAAATTCAATGCGGTCAAAATAATCGTTCACCGCGGTATTCATAGAGACAAATTCGCGCTTCACCTGATTTTCGGTGACGGTGAAGATTTTATCTTCTGCCGATTGCACAACTGCTTCTATATCCATCTCGGCATTCATCGCCAGCGCCTTTATTTCGTCTGAGGCGCGGAGCAATTTTCTGCGGACGGCGTTTTTCTCGACAATACGCCCATAAACCCCTACATGGTAGGATGTTGGGATGCTGGTCAGGAGATGGGTGATATAGGCATCGCCACCAGAATCGGCAAAGCGCCCTAATGCCTTGAGTTCATCAGAGATGGTAATGATGTCTATGGGTTCACGGCGTTCTGAGAGGCGCTTAAACCCCTCCCAGATATATTGGTGACGTGGCAAGAAGAAGGCATCTTGGTCTAATGATTGAGAGAGTGTGGCAAACACGCTATCATCAAGCAATACAGACCCAATGACCGCTTCTTCGGCTTCTTGGCTATAGGGAAACTCGGATGAGGTATTCATCAATATATTTTATGACACCGACAAATTACTTATCGTCGTCATTATCGCCCAAATCGAGGTCGAGACTATTGAGAAAATCGGCAAAGGCACTCAGTTTTTCTTCGCCAACGGGTTCATTCTCGCTAATAATCATGTCCGATTCGCTGTCTGTGACTTCGTTTTCGACATCTTCATCGGGCTTAATCCCACCACGCACCAGCACAGATTCGCTGACAAAAATCGGCACTTTGGCGCGAACCGCCAGCGCAATGGCATCACTGGTGCGCGAATCTATGTCAATTTGGCGGTCGTTGACCTCTACCACAATGCGGGCATAGAATACATCATTTTTAATATCGCTGATATAGACATGCACCACACGCCCACCCAATTCGCGGATGACGGCTTTTAATAAGTCGTGCGTCATAGGGCGCGAGGGGGGATTATCGGGTTGCAATTCGACGGTTATCGCCTCCGCCTCGAATGGTCCAATCCAAATAGGCAAAAGACGTTCACTAGTCACATCTTTGAGGGTAACAAGCCGATGCTGAGACATTAAACTAACACGGATACTATCAATCACAACTTCTATCATAAGACACCCTTCAGACACCCTTCACAGCTTTTTAACACATGCTCTTTAACTTGATTATAGCGATAACTTGCCCGTTGGCAATAAATGGTTTTGATTTATGCACCATTCTTATGAGATGATTATCTTTATATGGATAAAAAATACACCACACTCATGTTGTTAATACTACTAATGGTCGGATGCTCCCCCCGTGCCACTGTTCAGGTTGAGCTAGGAAGTTTATTGTATAGTACCACGTTTGATAGCCCCATACAGTGGGATAATCGTCAACAAGGGGCGGTGAGCATTGGTGTTGCCGATAGTGCCTATCGCATGACGGCCGATACCAACCAATTTGTTATGGGGTTTGGTGTGGGCGATTATACCGATGTGGTCATCACGGTAGATGCTAACCAACTCTCGGCACACCCCGATAATGCCTATGGGGTGGCGTGCCGTGCCTCACTTGCAGACGGTAGCACCAACGGCTATTATTTTCTCATCGGTGGGGATGGGTCTGCCTCGCTACGCATTGGCAGGGGGGGGGAAATTAAGCCGATTATCGCGTGGTATCGCACACCATTGGTCAATGGGGGTGTTGCGGTGAATCGGCTGAAGGTGATGTGTGTGGGCGATTATTTGGCGTTGTATGCCAATGATAATTTGATATACGAAATGCGCGATACCACCTATGCCACTGGCTATGTCGGATTTTTGGTGGCGGCAGAAACGGGCAGTGTGGTCGAAATTGCGTTTGACAATTTATTTGTGCATGAAGGGGTGATTAGCCAATAGGGGATGATAAGTTATGTTTTTATGGTATAAAAATATTTTTTATGCTATGTCTGATATACGCGCTTTGCGCTAATCAGCCAGTACGGTTCTGCCTATTTTGGGTGTGTAGTGGCGGATTAGAGGCGTTAGCCTCATATATCCACCATAAAATAGATAATCTTACACTACAAATCTAGCCTATAAGGGATTTTCACTTTCTATCCCCACTTGATGGGGATAGAAAATGTTTTTATGGTTGGGTTGCAGGTGGGATAATCAGGCGTTGCCCCACCGACAAACTATTGGCATTAGACAAGTTATTGGCGGTCACAATCGCCTGTACGGTCACATTAAACCGTTGGGCAATCCGTGAGAGTGTATCGCCAGCGACCACAACGTATTCTTGATTGCTCGACAAAATGCCTCTGTCTTGGCTTGTGCCATCGGCAGGGATGACCACACTAATACCGCCACCAACTGGGGTGCGGGTAGATGCCACCGATGGACGACTGATGGTCGTGTTAGCGGGTTCTTCGCAATCTGGAATAACAAGGCGTTGCCCCACACGGATAATATCGGTATTGGCGACCACGGGATTTGCCAAACGCAAGTCTGCGAGTGTGACTTCTAGGCGGAGCGCGATGCGGAACAACGAATCGCCCGCCACGACCACATATTCACATTCTGGGCGGGGTGTGGCTGTTTCGCCTATGACCGATGAGATGTTGCTCCCCGCCAAATCGGTGGGGGTGATGAGGGGTTCATTGGTGGGAGATTCGGTGGGGGTGCTGAGTGCGCTGGGCCCAATCGGTACACTTGGTGTAAAGACATCGGGTGTGGCAGTTGGCGTGAAGGTTGGTTGTGGTGTGACTGTCAACGTTGGGGTGGATGTGAAAGTCACCGTTGGTGTTAGGGTAGGCGTATTGGTCGGCAATTCATTGAACAGAGGAGTGGGTGTGCCTTCTGTCACTGCCAATGGAATACTCAACGCATCTGTAGCAGTTGCGGTGGGTGTGTTTAATTCACCGATTGGGGTAATGGTCGCCGTCTCTGTTGTCGTTGGTGGTGATGTGACGGTAGGCGTTTCGGTGGCTGGCATCAATGGCAAATCTTCCAACGTGGCGGTTGCCGTCTCGGTTGGATTTTCTGCCACCACCATCGGGGTCTCTTCTTCGGTGGGTTCTGCGTCTGGGGTGACATCGGGTGTAATTAGCACTGTCTGACCAGAAAAGGTCGGTGTGACCGCGATGGATACCGATTGTGGCAACGCATCTAGCTCGTCACTGGCTTGCCGAAAACAGCCCGTTAGGGTTAATAACATGAGTGGCACTAAGAAAAAAAGTCTTTTCATCGCCATCGGAATCGCCTCTCTCAGAAAAACAAGTTATTAGGAATAGTATTCCTCACCTAAATGATACACTTTCCTGCTCGTTTTCGCAAAGCCAAGTGTACAATTCTGCAACAAATGAGACCTTTTTCTCAATATAGAATGTTGAATTGCAAGGTTTTCTGATAGACTAGAACTATAAGATAATCGGTCAATTTCTGTATATGCGTTGTATATACAGAAGATGAAAGGAAGAATTTGTGGATAATGCAGATAAACCGCGTGTTTTAGTGGTTGATGATGACCCCGCCTTGCAAAAATTGGTTTCGACTTTGTTGCAACGGGCAGGGATGGATTCGGTAGGGGCATTAACAGCCGCTTCTGCCGCTGATGTGCTTAAACAACGCCCACTTCCTCAGGTCATCATTCTCGATATGATGTTACCAGACACCAGTGGGATTGAATTTCTGAAGCAAATGCGGTCCAAGGAAATTTTTGATGACTTACCTGTGGTCATCCTTTCGGCATTGGCAGACCCAGACCAAATTCGTGAGGCGCTTAATTCTGGCGCAGACCGCTATTTGACCAAGCCATATATTGTGAATAACCTCATCTCCACCGTCCAAGATTTAATCCGCAATGGCAGACCCAAAAAATAATCGCTAGATTGCGTAAATAAAGGGGCTTTTTCTGATGATAACCGATGCAGAACTCACCATCTTAAATTTGGTCGCAGAAGGGGCGCGATATGGTCATGAGATTCAAGACCTCATCGAGAAGCGCGGTCTGCGCGAATGGGTGACGATTGGATTTTCATCTGTGCATTATTTGCTCAATACGCTCGAAGAACAACACATGCTCACCAGCGAATTGCGTTCAGAGGGGCGTATGCCTGCCCGTAAGGTGTATATCATCACCGAAGCGGGACGGGGGGTTTTGCAGACGGCAATTGCTGACCGTTTGCGCCAACCGCGTGCTTTTGGCACGGGATTTGAACTCGCACTCGCCAACCTCAATGTCCTCAAACCGGCACAGGTCTATAATATCCTCACACAACACCGTAGCGATTTGGGGCAACGCCTTCTGTCGTTGGAGCAATCGTATCAACGGCAACAAAAAAATGAGATAATCCCCATGCCAGAGCATATTGAAGCCCTCTATACCCACAGTATTGCTCTTATGGATGCCGAATTAAAGTGGCTAGGCGATTTTCTTAAAAAGTGGGCGGTGCGTTATCCTGCGGTTGTGCGTGGAAAATTGCCAGACGAAAAAACACCTCCGCCACCACCCCCAAAAGCCGATACGCGTCATTTTGTACAAGAGACCAAAGACCCAGATAAGCACTTGCAAAGGATAAAACGCCCAAAGGTGAACAGCGAAACACCCACCGCGCAATTTCCAAAAGAGGATAGAAAAATTGATGACTCTGATGATGGATTTTAACGGGGTGGGTCTAGGGCAAAAATGATATAGCCCACAAGTTGCTTATAGGCACTTGTCTCATATCCCGCATCCTGCATGGCAGATAGCCAGATGTCGTAATCCACATCTATGGGCGCTACCAGATACCGTGTCCATTTTTCGGGATTATTTAGCGAATCTTCCGCCTGTGTAATGGGGTCTGGATAATACACCCGCCGTTTATCACTCCATGCACCCAAATAATATCCGAGTTCCCATCCGCGCCAATGGTCATAGACAATCGCCCCAAAGGGGAGCGCGTTGATTTCATCGGCTAGGGCGATAATTGTCGCTTCGCTATCAAGTGGATCGCCATCGCGCCCAATCGGAATATCAACCAACATAATTAGCACACCAAATAATAACCAGATGCCCACATATTGCCTCAGAGCAATGGCGATAACGGGGATGATAAGCAAGATATAACGGTCATAAAGGGGTATCCCCAAAACGATATGGATGAGGCTATAGCCGATGATGAAAAATAGGACATGAAGCGTTATATTATCGCGCAAACGGATTTTTTTTATCTCCTGTATCATCATTGCTATCCCCAATAGGACGATAATCGGATTAATCCCCCAAAATAAATATTCCGCCCATAGCCATAACCGCCCAAACCAGTCATTTGGCGCATGAATAAGTGCTTGTGTGGGATAATTATATTGCCCCAATGCGAAAATGCTGGTTGTGCCACGACTGATGTCCCATAGCAGTAATACCACCAATGGAATGGTCATCCCCGCCACAAATGACACCCAATCGCGTGATGATTTCCCCCACAATCCGCGCATGACCAGCAACGGCAATAAGAAAAGCGCTTGTGGCTTGGTGGCAAATCCCACCATGAGCAAAAATCCGCTTAAAAACGACTGTCTGCGTTCTATACACAGCCATGCACCCATCACCCACATGAGCATGAGACTATCGGTGAAGGCGCTGACGCTCAATGAAATGAATAATGGTGAGGCAATGAGCGCGATTGCGCCGATAGAAGCGCGTTTTGGGGATAATTGCTTCTCTAGGGCGATGAACAGCGCCACTGTGATGATACCTGCAAATATATTGGGGATACGTGCCACAAATTCCCCCGCACGAATCGGCAGGTCATACACACCCGCATCGGTGACAACACCACCAAATAGTGCCTGTGAGATGGCATTGGCATAAATGCTAATGGGCGGTTTATCTAATGGGCTGGTGAGCAACCAATCGCCATGCACAAAGGCATTACGGGCGAAGGTGGTATAGAGTGCTTCATCGGGATGAAAGCGTTTATTTGCTGTCCCCGCGTGGATGATGAATAGCCATCCGATGAGTAAAATAATGAGTGGGATGAAAATCTTATCCCTGTTGCGCGTAGGGACGCGATATATCGCGTCCAAAGCATCGGATGGCATAATGGTTGTTCGTAAATAAAAAAGGTGTTTAGCCCATCCCCTAAATCCCCTCCCCATTGCATGGAGGGGGGATTTCTTATCGCCCAAATAGCGCTTTTCTCCGCCTCTCCACAGCGTGGGGAGGCGGCAGGGCGGTGGGGTTGTAAGGTGCTTTTTTATCATTTTTTCCCAAATTTATTTCGCAAATATCCCAAAGCGACCTTATCAATCACACTAGGCGACTTTTCGATTGACCAACGTTCTTCTAAATTTTCGTTGCCGACTAAATTGGCAAATGCCAATTGGCTCATTTCATCCCACACACCGTTAATCTCCCCGCCCAAATAGCCACCTTGTAGCATCATCGCTTGTAGTTCACGGGCGATGTCGTTGGTGATGGGGGTGGCATCTTCTGGTTTTGGACTGCCAAAAAACATATGATGGGTATTCACCAATACCGATAATTTCCGCACAGGTTCTGGGTCATCGTCTACGCGCAAATCCAGATAACGGTCATTATCTCCGCCATAGCCACCATTGGCTTTGACGACCAATACCGCCGCCGATTGTTTGCCTCTGCTATCGCCACCGATGGTATCACCTGCTACTAGCGAGGCAACGAGACGGTCTGCGAGTTCCCCTTTGGTATACAGAAAGGTGTCTGCCATCGCATCCAACGTATTTGCACCTGTGAGGATATTCCCCTGACACGCAAACCCTTCGCCCAATTTATGCCCCGCCCATGCGTGACACTCGCTCCCTGTATATGAGGCGCTATTGCCAAATTTGTCTACCATGCCCACCTGACGCTTGTTGCGATAGTTATCACTTGCGATGAGGGTGTCGAGGGTCTCTTGGGCTGTTTTGCCACTTTCCATGAGCGCCAAGCCGTTATTGCCAAACGGGACATTGGCATACGATTGGGTGGCAACCGCCCCCGCACCTGCCCGCGCCCAACTGACCACCGACCCAACTGCTAAAAATTTGCTGGCAACCGCCACGCCCCATGCGTCCTCTGTGGGGTCATAAGCGACAATGGAGTACGTATTTACAGTTCTCATGGTGTATAACCTTTCTGTCCTATAAGGTGATATATGTGTGTATAATGGCGCATACGATGCGGATGTGCAAGTAATCTAGGTGAGACAACGATGAAATTTTCGACCATACAAGGTGTGATATTCGATATGGATGGGGTGCTGTGGCATGATAAAAAGCCGTTGGCGGGTTTTTATGAATTATTCGCATGGCTCAAAGAGTCGGGCATCCCCTATGCTTTTGCGACCAATAACAGTAGCAAAACCCCACAAGATTATGTGAAAAAATTTGCCGATATGGGAGCAGATGTGCCTGTGGCGACCATTTTCACATCGGCAGTAGCGACTGCACAATATATGCAGACGCGCTATATGGCAGGCACACGCCTGTTTGTGTTTGGGATGAATGGCATCCGTACCGCGTTGGATGAGGCGGGTTTTGACCTGACAGAAGATGACACAGAAGCCCCGCAAGCGGTGGTGGTGGGGATAGATTTTCACATGACCTATTCACGACTCAAACAAGCGGCATTACACATTCGTAAGGGTGCATCTTTTATCGCCACCAATGCCGATAAGACTTATCCCACGGAGGACGGACTCGCACCAGGGGCGGGGAGCATTGTGGCGGCATTAGAGGCGGCAACCGACCAGCAAGCAGAGGTCATTGGTAAGCCTGCACGCCCCATGTTTGACCTTGTACTTCAATTTTTGGGGACACCCGCGCCCAATACCCTCATGGTGGGAGATAGGCTCGATACCGATATTATGGGTGGGCGCGATGCAGGCATGAAAACGGCACTCCTATTCACAGGAGCAACCACCCCCGACATGCTGGTGAATTCACATAATGACATTTGGGCAGATGTCGCCTATGAGGGCTTGCCCGATTTGCTTAAGGCATGGGCGGGTGATGCGTGGTGGATTGCCCAACAAAAAGCCAAGCGGGGACGCTAATAGATGTCAAAAATCACCCGTCGGCAAATGTTGATGATGCTCGGCGCATCGGCATTTGCCCCACAGATAGGGTTTATGCCCCAAAATTCAGACCGACTGGCACGCTTGCAATCGCAAATTAATACCCTCTTTGCTAATGAAAATATCGGGTTTAATTTGCGCGGATGGAATCGAATCCTCAACCGTGAGACCTTTCGCATGAGCATAAATGGCGATGCGTATTTTCCGGTTGCCAGTAGCTTTAAGGCGGTGCTGATTTTATATTATTTTTGGAATACCCCGCGTGAGCTATGGCGTGATGACCCCGAATCGGATGCGTATCGGGTGGCGGTGTTTAGCAATAATCTGCTCACAGGCACATTGCTAGAGAATACCGCGCAATATATCGGCGGGTTTGGTAACTCAATTCAAAAATTCAATATTTTTCTCACCTATACCCTCAACCTCAATAGTGGCATTTTTAGCTGGGATTGGCAGGGTAGCCCAACAATGGGTCAGCGCGACCTATATTACGAACCCACCCAACAACGGTCTGTGACATACAATGGGCAACGCTACGACATCACCAATTTATTCACGGCAAGCGATTTGTCGCAGTTTTATGTATATCTGCTCAATCCCAACGGCTTCCCACAATATGCCCAAGCACAAGAGGCGCTTATTCGCACACGGGCATTATTGAGTATGCCTGCATCGGGGTATTCGTCACCGATAGAACGGGCATTTGGCAGTTATACGGGCAAAGACGGTGTGATTCCCACACAAGATTCGCAATTTGGGCGTGTGACCAATGATGCAGGCATTGTGCGCCCTGTGATGAACGACTATGTGATTTCGATACTCTATGCACAGGGCGAATTTCGGTTAGTGGAATTTTTGCGACAGATTCGGCGCTATTTGGTGCAATATGAGGTGGGATAAAAATGATATTAGATGAGGCATTAACCGAAATAAAAAATCTCGTTGGGCAACCTCTGGATGTGTTGGACATCACGAAACCTGTAGATATTGAGTATGCACGCCATCTTTTTAAGGTTATATCCAAATTATCACCGCTCATTGGGAATATGATAGAGTTTTTTATCCCTAGTGTGTTGAATAAAAAACGTTGGCAAATGTCGGGTGAGTGGATACGACAAGACCCCTCATTTCCAGATATTATTTTTTCTGGCGATAATGAACGTGTTGGCATAGAAATCAAAACATGGTTTCCGTTGGCAACTGAAATGACAGCCCGTTTTAAAGAGAGTCGTTTAAGACTTCAGGCGATGCCAATTGATGTTGTCGTGGTGGCATGGATACCGCAACATATTATTTATGGCAAACCAGTTATTCTTGATATTTGGCACGATAGCGCCCTCAGTTTGGCTGATGCACGCGATAATCATTATCATAATCCACCCGATTATTTGGTGTTTGAGCCATTCGATACAACGACTCGTACCCTTAATTTGCAACAAACAAACACCAATGGCTATAAATTTCAAGGTGATGCGAATCAGTTTGCACAAGCACAGGCAATCGTTCAGTCATGGGGTGATAATGGAAAAATCTATAGCGCATCTATAGACTATCAACTCAAGTTAAATATGCTACAAGCACAATTTCCCTATCGGCTCGATACGAATTTTGCCAAAATAGACCGTATTCAGCATCATGGATTAGAACAATTTAAGCGACAGGTGCTTGAAACCACACTAGAAGGGTATACTTTATTGGAGTGGTCGCGTAAAGATTTGATGAAAGACATCAGCGCACTCCAAACTCTTTTAGAATAATTGGGGTTGGTTAATATGCGATAAAATACGTTCTTTACCGATGGCATAGACCTGATTATCTATCTCTGCGCTATAATAACAGCGTTGCAACCCATGTGAAGCGATTGCCCCTGTAAATAAACCGCCAAATGGCTCCCAAATAACATCGCCCTTATCTGAACTCATTTGAATGATATTCCGAATGAGCTTTAAGGGCTTTTGATTGAGGTGAATGGCTTTTGAGCCATTTTTGAGCCGTTCTTTACCCGCTAACGGTGGTTCGTCCCATACATTAGTGATGCCAATGGGACAATAAAACTTCGCACGCATTTTTTCCCACTCAGCACCTGATAGTGGAGAGATACCATCAAGCGAGAAAAATGGTTTCTCGCTTTCAACTCCATACATATTGGCATAATTAGCCAGACGCTCAAAGGCTTCAACAGGTGGAAAATACCATAAGTGGTCTTTTGTAAAGTATTTGCGTGTGGCGGCATTTTTTACCCCACAGACCTCATTCGTTTTATTGATAGGGATACCTGTTCGTTCCCATTCGTATCTCAACCATTCTTTTAAGGTTAAGTTGCGATTATCTATGGGAATTTGAACCTTTTTAACATAATGTACACAAACTTCTGTCACAACAGGCAATTTACGAATAACCTGTGTGTTTGTGTTGCCTGCCACATGCGCCATTCCCTTATTCCATACACAACAGGCGCGGTATTCCCAGCCATATTTTTCTAATAGGGGGTGTATGGTTGCCCACCCAATCTCTGTATTCCAAAACCATAATGTTGTAAACGGTTTTGCGGATTGTGACCACAAAGCAATATGTGGCTCATATAATTCAGATAATTCTTGATGGCTAATTGGGTCGCCTTTATATCCGCCGATGCCATAAGGTCCATCTGAAATAATCACGGTTGGATTATCCCATTGAGCATACACATTCAATACATCTGTATTAAATAAGCGGATACCATGTGTATCAAAATAAAACTCTTCCATTCTAAAACCCTCTTTATTCAGCAATGTTTATTCAATTAGAGTGTACTCTTTTTTGAGAGAATTGTTTAGCAGGTGTTCAATTTGCTTGCAAAAATAAGCAAATACCCCTATAATCACACTACATCGAAATAACTTACGTCAAGGATATGTCCCCAAATAGGTGTGATAATGTCCTATTTTTGATTTTGAAATCTATCCCCCACTTGACGAATCATAAACCTTTCTGTTATTATCTATAATCCTATCATTGTATACGAATTAAACCACTGGGCGCTCCCAAAAAAGGCGCATCGGTTTTGTCGCTATATCAGTTTGTTAGCAAGTGTTGAAGGAGCGTGGCGCATTGGTTAGCAACACAAAAACAAAAAATTATGCCCGTACCCCAGATGTTCAAGACCTCCCGTCATTAATTGAAGTTCAATTACAGTCGTTTACATCATTCGTCCAAGAAGGGCTATTAGAACTCTTTGATGAAATTAACCCCATTGAAAGTTTCAATGGCAATTTGCGCCTATACTTTCCGGGTAATATCCCAGAAGCGCAACAATTTGGCTTGACCTATTGGTTTGATGAACCAAAGTATAGCAAAGAATTGTGTTTAGAGCGCGATATGTCGTATGCCGCGCCGTTATATGTGCGTGTGGCGTTGGTCAATCGGGAACGTGGCGATGAAGTGACCACACAAGATATTTTCTTGGGTGATTTCCCTATCATGACCGAAAAAGGTACATTTATCATCAATGGGACAGAACGGGTGGTGGTGAGCCAGCTCATTCGCTCCCCTGGTGTGTATTTTGATGCCGAAGAAGACCGCACAACAGGTCGTTTGCTCTCTAGCGCCAAACTCATCCCCGATAGAGGGGCATGGATGGAATTTGAGACCCGCAAAGACGACCGCATTATGCTCAAATTCAATCGTAAGCGTACCTTGCCTGTGAGCATTTTGCTCCGTGCGATGGCATCAGTGGATGATATGCTTCCCGCCGAATTGTCACCAATCAAAACGGGTGATGATGCCGAATTGCTGTCTTTATATACCAATAGCGACAACGACCCTGCCCACCAATATATGGTCAATACCATCAAAATGGAACCCGATTGGACTGTTGGGGCAAAATCGGAGACGAATATCTCCCGTTTGGCATTGCTCGAATTTTACAAGCGGATGCGTCCGGGCGACCCTCCAACATTGGATAATGCCCGCGAATATCTGTTTAGCCAGTTATTTGACCAACGCCGTTATGACCTAGAACGGGTAGGGCGCTATAAACTGAACCAGCGCCTGATGCTCGATAGCGTCATCCCGCGCAAAACGCGCACTATCACCAAATATGATATTGTCAAATTGATTGAGCGCATGATTCTTATCAATAATGGTCAATTGCAACCAGACGATATTGACCATTTGGGAAACCGCCGTGTGAAAACGGTTGGTGAACTCATCATGAATAAACTCCGTATCGGTTTGCGCCGTACAGAGCGCGTGGTGAAGGAACGCATGTCTATCCGCGAGACAGAAAATATCTCGCCCATCAGCCTCATCAATATTCGCCCCATTGTGGCGGCAATTCGTGAGTTTTTTGGGTCATCGCAACTGTCGCAATTCATGGAGCAGACCAACCCACTTGCAGAACTCACCCACAAGCGGACACTCTCCGCGTTGGGTCCAGGCGGGTTGCGCCGTGAGCGCGCTGGTTTTGATGTGCGCGATGTGCATCATAGCCATTATGGGCGTATTTGTCCCATCGAAACACCAGAAGGTCCAAATATTGGGCTGATTGGTCGTTTGGCGAGTTATGCGCGGGTCAATGAATTTGGTTTTATCGAAACGCCCTACCGCAAAGTAATTAAATTTTTGCCCACCATCAGCGCCGAATTGATTGGGCGCACGGTGCGCGATGATATTGAAGATGCCCAAGAAAATGTGGTCGTTAAGCAAGATACGATGATTACGCCCGATGTCGTGAAAAAATTGCTCTCTGCCAAAATTGAGCAAGTGCCGATTGTGCCATTTGTGACCAATGACGTGTTTTATTTGTCCGCCGATATGGAAGACAATTTCGTCATCGCCCAAGCCAACGCCCAAATGGATGAAAAACGCCAATTTGTGAGCCTGCGCGTGTCTGCACGACATAATCAACGCTTTGTCAATGTGCCAAGCCATCGTATTGACTATGTAGATGTCGCGCCCCGCCAAATCGTGGGCATTAGCGCGGCGCTCATTCCATTTTTGGAGCATGACGATGCCAACCGCGCCCTGATGGGGTCAAACATGCAACGTCAAGCCGTGCCATTGCTCAATCCCGATGTGTCGCGTATTACCACAGGCATGGAAAGCCAAGCCGCCAAAGATAGTGGGCAGGTATTGGTGGCAGATGTTGATGGTGAAGTGTTGAGTGTTCAGAGCGAAAAAATCATCATCCGCAAGCCAGATGGTGAACAACGGATTTATAAACTGCGTAAATATGACCGTTCTAATCAATCTACGTGCATTGACCAGCGTCCTATTGTACGCAAGGGTGAATATGTGCGGATTGGTCAGACGATTGCCGATAGTTCGTCCACACGCTTAGGTAGTTTGGCGCTTGGACATGATGTGTTGGTCGCTTTCCTCTCTTGGGATGGTGGTAACTATGAAGATGCGTTGCTGATTAGCGAAGATTTGCTCCGCAACGATAAATTCACCAGTATCCATATCGAAAAACACGAAGTCGAAGCGCGTGATACCAAACTCGGTGCAGAAGAAATCACCTATGACATCCCGAATGTGGGCGAGGATGCCCTCAAAGATTTGGATGAATATGGTATCGTCCGCATCGGCGCAGAAGTTGGACCAAACGATATTTTGGTGGGTAAAATCACCCCCAAAGGCGAAAAAGAACTGAGTCCAGAAGAAAAATTGCTCCGTGCTATCTTTGGTGAGCAAGCCCGTGAGGTAAAAGATTCCTCGCTCCGTTTGCCACATGGCGATAGAGGCAAGGTGGTGGATGTTAAGACATTTACCCGCGAAGAACACCGCGATTTGCCTGCAGGCGTAGAAAAAATGGTACGCGTGAGCGTTGCCCAACGGCGTAAATTGACCGTTGGCGATAAAATGGCTGGTCGTCATGGTAACAAGGGTGTTATTAGCCGTGTGGTCGCCATTGAGGACATGCCCTATCTGTCTGATGGTCGCCCGGTGGAAATTATCCTCAACCCCACAGGTGTGCCTGGTCGTATGAATATTGGACAGATTTTGGAATTGCATCTGGGATGGGCGGCAGACCGACTCGGTTTCCGTGCTGTTACCCCTGTGTTTGATGGGGCAAGAGAGACCGAAATTCGTGCCGATTTGGGACGCGCTTGGATGATGGAAATCGCATGGCGTGAACTCACAGAACGCGCATGGGAATGGTTTAGAGAACAAGAATTTGCGCCAGAAGATTGGCAAGACGATGATGAAGTGCGCCGTGTGTTTATCTATGAATGGTTGAGCGAGAATCCCGCTTATGACCCCGATGTACTGAATACCGATGTTATCTATCAACGTCGTGTGGTATTGAACGAATGGCTCATGGCACAAGGCATTAATCCAGAGGAAGTGATTGTCTACGATACCACTGGTCTAAGCCTTGATGAACGTGCAAAACGGGATGCAGATTTTACCGATTTGTGCTTGCGCCTATGGATTCGTCAATATTCACCAGAAACACGGATTCCAGACCATGCTGATATGAAGGATTTGTTGGCAATTGCAGACCGTGTGATGTTCGCCACAGGTGAACCAGTACCCCTCTATGGCAAGTACACCCTGTATGATGGTCGCACAGGTGATGTCTTTGATAATTCGGTGGCTATTGGCTATGTTCACATGCTCAAGCTGGCGCATTTGGTCGAAGATAAAGTCCATGCCCGTTCTACAGGTCCATATAGCCTTGTGACCCAACAACCATTGGGCGGTAAAGCTCAATTTGGTGGTCAACGCTTTGGTGAAATGGAAGTGTGGGCATTAGAGGCTTATGGCGCGGCATATACGCTCCAAGAAATGCTCACCGTCAAATCGGACGATGTGCAAGGGCGTGTCAAAACCTACGAAGCCATTGTGAAGGGTGAGCCGATTGATGAACCCGGTATCCCCACCAGTTTCCGCGTGTTGGTCAAAGAATTGCAAAGTTTGGGCTTATCAGTCGAAGCCATCACCGACACGGGCGAAATTATCCGCTTTGGCAAGGAAGATGATCCCAACAAGACCCAGCCAAAAATCAACACTGGTCTAACAGGGATTGGCGAAAAAATATAAAATTTACACAGAGGGGCATGACAACATGCCCTTTTTGTATCCCCATGATTTCAATTGAAATGGACGCTAAAAATGCCCATACCCCATTTGCATCAGTGGAATTTATCGCCACAACAGGCAATCGCTATTCAAACCCAATTAGCGGGGCAGGTGGTGGATGATGTATCCCTGCCCCTCGCCAACATCCGCACGATTGCGGGGGTAGATGTGAGTGTGCGCGATGATATTTCTACCGCCGCAGTGGTGATATTATCGTTTCCTGATATGGTGGTGATGGAATCGGCACGGGCAGTATCGCCCACACCATTCCCCTATATCCCTGGATTATTGAGTTTTAGAGAAATTCCCGTGATATTACAGGCGTTTGAGCAACTCAAGACCACCCCCGATATGCTGATGGTGGATGGCATGGGGCGCATTCATCCGCGAAAATTGGGCATTGCGTGTCATCTTGGTTTGTGGCTCAATCTGCCTAGTGTGGGTGTGGGGAAAACGCCGTTTATCGGCACACACGCACCCTTATCAGCAGAAAAAGGTGCAACGAGCCATATTATATACAAAGATGAGGTGCTAGGGGTGGCACTTCGTACCCGCGAAAATATCAAACCGCTTTATGTGTCGGTGGGGCATTTGCTCAATTTGGATTCGGCGGTGGCGGTGGTGATGGCGTGTGTGGGCAAATATCGGCAACCGGAGCCAATCCGACAAGCCCACAACACGGCAGGGATGAAATAATTTTAGGGATTATTCCATCGGCGCGAAGAATGTCACTGTGCCATCGAAACCGCCGTAAATCGCGGTCATGATGGTCTCATCATAGCCATTTGGCATGTATAAATCGAACAGATAGCCGATTCCATTTTCATAAAACATCAAATAATAGCCATAGCCTGTTTCGCCAAAAGCATATTCTATGGCGATACCCGTATAACCTGTGGCAGTGGTAAATGTGAATGGGTCTGTGGCAAAGCTGATGGTTTGTTCAAAGAATGGCATAACGGTGGCAGAAAAATCTTCTAACGAGGTGGCATCATATTGTTCGAGATTGATGAAAAATGAGCCGTCTTCATTGCCGATATAATAGCGCGTGTTGGTCTCCAGATTTTGGATGACAGAATCGCCCCATGTGATAGGATAGGCAAAATTTACACCCAACACGAGGGCATCTGGAAATCCGCGTAGGTCATTGGGCAGGTCGTTGTTATTGACCGTGATGAGGGCGTTATCGGCGCGAAACGCGCCTGTTAGGTCGCGGATGAGTAGCGTAACGACATATGTACCCGTAGCAGCGGGACCATAATAAAATTTGGGCATAACACCATCGGCAAAAACGATGCTATTGGGCAAGGTAGCCGTTTCGATATTACCTTCTGGAGTGAGGATGGCTAAGGCAGGGTTGAAAGTATCGCCTGCTTGTGGGGTGACTTGTGCTGTCACGGTGCCGTTTTCTGTTTCGATTGTGACCCATACAGTGAGCATTTCGTAGGTGATGCCATCAAAGAACATCTTGGCTTGGGTACATTCGGCATATTCTATCCAGCAAAATACACCGCTCATTTTGAATTGACTAGAACGGGTCTGATATTCTAGCAAAACGGGTATCGGCGCACCTTCAATATCCATATAGCTCATCAAAACATCCCACGCATAGCTACTTTGATAATCGCCATCGGGATAAGTTGAGCGCAGATTGCCATCGGCATCCTCGCTATAAATGGCGAGGGGCGATTGTGCCACAATCACCTGACCCGATTCAGTTTGATAAAACGCCACATATTGCAGGTCAATAATAGCTGTGCCAGTCGTCTCGAAATTGATGATAGGCGGATTGAGGACATTCACCACCTCACCGACTTGTAAGACATCTGTCACGGTGATGGTGATATTATTATCCGCCAAAATCCTACTGGCGGTGGTGTGGAAGGTATCTAAGAAACCAATCCAGTCTTGTGCCATAAGGGGCGAAATGCCACTGGCAATATAAGCCTCTTTGGTGAAAGTATCTGCCAAAATGGGGAAATAAATCGAGATACCATTGGCACTCGGCATGGTATCGGTGGTGCGGGTATATAACACAGACCCCACCACAGCATCTATCACAGCAAGGGCGCTGGCTTGTACCTCTGGTGATTCCGTCCCTTGTTCTATCAGGGTCATTAAATCTATCAAATCTACAAATTCTTTGTCAGTGGCATAGCTAAAAAATTGTGCGCCCACCCGTGATGCACCGATGGGGCTAAATATATCGGTCATATTGGCATTGGCAACCGTGATAAAATCGGCGAGGGCGCTATTGACACCCTCTAATGCCACCAAATCAATCGCGTGCAAATCATAAGATTGATATGCTTTGCCAAACTTGGCATAAAAATCCATATAGCTGTCTATTATCACACTGAGCAAATCTTCTGTGGATGTGTCTGGATTATTTACCAAGTAGGCGAGCGTGGCGGTGTAATCATAGCCATTCCCTGGTATGACTTCTTCGGCGGCGAGGGCATACTTGGCATGACCTTGTAGGGTCTGATACACCTCTAATTGCCCCATGAGACAGGCATCAAAGCCGATAAATTCAAATTGGGCGATGCCTGTTTGGGCGCGGGCGGTGGTGAGGGCGCTATTAATTTCTGCGAGCGATAAAATACCATCGTTATTGGCAGAATAATCGGGACCAATGCCTTGCCATCCCCCGCCATGACTCGATATGATGAGGCTATATTTTTCTGCGGGATAATTTTGTATCCCCCACGTAATAAAATTGACCAAATTTTGTGGGTCTCCCGTATTGGTCTCTCCGATTACTTCAACAGGGAGCAATTCGCCAAGCGACCCATGCTGAGTGACAAGGTAACGGCGAGTATCTGTAAAATCGCCCCATGCGTCACTATATTGTTCTGCGCGATCAATTTCTAGGACGATATTGACCGAATCGGAACTGCCGATGCCCACCATCTCGGTAATATCGTTGAGCAGAAATTGTTCTAGGTCATTATCTGCCGCCATATAGACCAAAAATGTCCATTTTTTGACCGTTTGGGCGCTGGTATTGGCGATAACAAAGATAAAGATGGTGAGGATAAGTAGTAAATGTTTGAGAAAATATTTTTTCATGTGCGCGTGCCTCTCTGTTGAGCTAACTTAATTCAGTGTACCTCAGACGGATAACGCATACAAAAGAAATAAAAATATTTTTATGAACGGATGTGGGCGCAACAATATGCGCCCAAAAATGAGTGCTACAAAATGAATTTATGGAACAACTATTTTGAATTCAAATGATTTTCAAATTTCAATGGATAAGCATTTTCAAGTCAATTATCAGCTTAAATCACCCCTATCCCCCCAGCCCCCTTATCC
>DAOTUO010000067.1:0-2194 GCA_034436595.1 Anaerolineae bacterium
GATTAATCGCGTCCCTAAGCCTAGAAATGGGTTTCTCCCCCTTTCTCCACGCAGTGGGGATAAGGGGGCTTGGGGGGATAGGGGTGCTTTAAGCTGATAATTGACTTGAAAATGCTTATCCATTGAAATTTTAAAATCATTTGAATTCAAAATAGTTGCTACCTTAAATGGCGGATAAACATATTATCCGCCACTTTTATTCATCCCCCTGCGCCCAAAGCCGTTCTCCGTCTGTCCAAAAGTGAATGACCCCTTGTGTATCGGTGCGCCATAGGGGAATATCGCCCAAACGGGATAAGGTGTCTGGATTGGGGTCTCCCAAACGGTTAGCGGGGTCTGCTTGCAAAACTACTACAGAAGGCGCAACCATCGCCAAAAAGTCGCTATCCAGCGTCCGCACCCCGCCATGCTTAGGTAATTGCAACACGGTGGCGGTGGTATAAATCCCCCGATTCAACAATTCAATTTGCCCCTCTTGGCTGAGGTCTCCCGTTAATAAAAACGACACATCCCCATAGCTAATCCGTATCACAACGGTGTTATCATCAAAATTGTCACTGAGTTCAGAGGTGATTGGATTCAGAATTTCGATATGCGTGCCGTCATTGAGGGTGACAGAATACCCCGCTTGGGCATTTATGACATCAAACGCCAGCAGGCGGTTATAGAGGCTTTGTTGTGCCTCTGATTGGCTCTGCTGACCATGCCATAGCGTCACGCCAACCTCATAACGGTCTAATACGCTTAATAGGGCAGATGTGTCGAAATCATCGGGTTGGGTGACGATGAGCATGTCTATGGTTTGGTCATCAAATGGCAATCTGTCACCGAGAGCGGTCAATAAGCGTGATGGATAGCTCCCACCATCCACCAAAATTTGCGCCCCGCCTGCCGTTTGGATGAGGACGGCGTTCTGATGCCCCATCGTCAAAAACCAGACGTGTAATTTGTTATCGGGTCGGCTGATAATTGCGCCACCCATCAATAAGACGATGCCAAACGCCCCAAAGAAACTGATGCTCTGGGCAAATCTACTTCGTATGCTGGTGGTTATCACCCGCCAGATGCGTGGTTGTGTGGCAGTCATCATCATCCCTCCTATCAGACACATATAAAATACGAGCGCGATGCGCGGGTCTAATCCCCAATTCACATCGGCAATCGGCAACTTTGCAAATAGCCTCACGAGGCTAATCGTCCAATTGAGCAATAAATAGGTGAGCCAAAATAGCACCTGTGGGATGACGGGAAGCCATGCTAATCCCACCGAAAACGCCCCTAAAATAAACAAATAGGTCTGTGCGGGGATGACCAGCAAATTCACAGGCAATGATACCAGCGAAAATCTGCCAAAATTGGCGAGGATGATGGGCGTTGTCGTGATTTGGGCGGCGATGGTGACAATCAACGGCTCTGTGAGCCAATTGCTCATCATTTGGGCGGTAGATTGCGGGAAAATTTGCTTTATACCGCTATTAAAAGCACGTTGCAATGGTGATACAAATATGGATAGACCCAATACGGCGGCAAAACTGAGCTGAAAGCTCACATCCCAAAAGACGGTAGGCGTGATGAACGACATCAACAACGCGACAAATGCCAATGATGCGGGGACATAAGTATTTCTGCGGAGGGTCTGACCAATGAGCAGGACACTGGTCATGAGTGCCGCACGCAATACGGCGGCATTTGCCCCTGTGAGCGCGGTATACAGTGTCATCACCGCCAACGCGATACCCAACACCCACCAACGGCGATTGGGCATGAGCCATGTGAGCAGATTTTGTACGACACTCGCCACGATGACCATGTTAAATCCGCTAATGGCGACAATATGTGCCGTGCCAGTGGCACTAAACGCATCGCTAATATCTTGGGAGATGTAGCGTTCATCGCCCAATAAAATCCCGATTAACAAGCCTGATGCGGGTTCTGACAGGGCGTTGATGATGGCGTTGCTCACCCATGCGCGTATATCCACCAATGCGCGGATGAATGGGCTTCCGCCCCCGCGTGATAGCACCTGCACACTGGTCTTATCCATCAATGAAAAAACACCCGTCCGTGCCAAATAATCGGCATAAGAGAACGTGTCGAATGTCTGGGGCGTGATGAGGCTACCCGTTACCATGAGCATATCGCCATAGCGAATATCGGCGGTGGGCGGGGCGATGACCAACACAACCCCAGATGT
>DAOTUO010000068.1:0-5175 GCA_034436595.1 Anaerolineae bacterium
TAATGACTTATTCTGACTATGCTTCAGATGCAACCAATGCGTCTAATACCGCTTGGGGCAATAAGACATTATTCAAATTGTGAATCACACCGTTGGTCGCCTCTAAATCGGCAATGGTGACACGCACGACTTCGTTGAGGACAATGCGGTCATTACCATCTAGTGCCACGCGAATAGACTCTACAAATGTGCCATTATCAAAAATGGTCTCTAATGGCTCTTCTTCTTCAATCAGGGTCAGAATGTCATCGGATGTAACCACCCCTTTGATGATGTGATATAGCACTATTTGCTCTAACAATTCGGGCATTTCGAGCGCCTCTTCGATGGTGATACCCAAAGAGAAAAATAGGTTATCAAATGCCGAATTGGTGGGTGCAAACAGGGTATATTCATCTTCCCCATTGAGCAAATCAACCGTCTCTGGACTCACTGCCGAAACAATTTCGACCAATGTACTATACAACGGGTCAGCAACCAAGCGTCCCGCAATCGTATTGCCACTAGCAAACACATTTGGCGTAGCGACAGGGGTACGGGTTGGGCGAGGTGTGGTGACAGTTATCCCACTCAATGCTTCTAGGCGGGTTTCCATGCCAAACGGATAAATCATATCCGCAACGGTATGCAAAACACCGTTGGATGCCGATTGGTCAAATGGTGATGCCACCCGCGACACCCCATTGAGGCGAATTGTACCGTTTTCTAGCACAATCAGCATGGCGGTATTTTCTAACAAGGTGCGAATAATCCGCCCATCCAATGCAATCAGCGTGGTAGCTGTTTGTGTGCCATCCAGCATGTGATAGAGTAAAATTTCTGTAAGCAATTCGGTATCTGCCAGTAGTGCATCTAGCGTATAATCAAATACACCCGCCAAATTCAAAAAAGCCTGATTCGTGGGCGCAAAAACAGTTGTAGCACCCGCGCTAGAAAGGCGTTCTGCCACCACAGGGTCGGCGGCGACAATGGCATCGGCTAAGGTGGAATAACGGCTATTTTGGTTGATGATGTCGAGCAATGTGGGGGATTGGGCATGGCTCACTGAGATTGTCAGCATGACCATTGCCACCAATATAAAAATAGAACGGCGCATAATTGCCTCCTCAAAATCGTCTGTAAAATCGCCTAGCAGTATATCACACAGAGCGTTTTCATCATATCCTAACGTAGAATTGGGCAAATTGTTATGTGATGGGGATATGCTCATTATCAAAATAGATTACTTTATTTTTTAGAGGGATTATCAGACGATGAGTGTTGATTTATATTGGGATAATGACGAACAAACCGTCTTGCTATGCGAATTTTCTAAGGGATGGACATGGGAAGCGCTGTTTGGTGTGCTGAACAAAATTAAATCCATCACCGAAAATCGCGCCGATACGGTTGGCGCAATTGTGGATATGAGCAAAGGCTTGGGTGTGCCAAATGGATCACTTTTTAGCACAGAAACCCGCGACAAAGCCAAGCAAATGCTCCAAATGAGCGCCAATGGCAAGGGACCCATCGCCATAGTTGGGGCAAATGGGGCGATTAAACTGGTCTCCAAAGCCTTTGCGCTACTCGATAAAAATGCGCTCAAAGATGTTTATTTTGTAGATACCACTGATGAAGCCCGCCATATCTTAGCCAAGCGGATGGCGATCCCGGTCGGCGCATAACCTACTCACCCATGACCAGAATCGTGCAAATAACACACCATCTGCTCACGGGCATGGGCATACATCCCCACTTCAACATTGGCTAAGACCACTTTGGGGATATATTGCCATAAGTTGTATTGCATATCTGGCTCAGAATCGAGTAAGGCACGTATTTCCTGTGGGGTTTTGACTACCCGCTTACCCAAAATTTCGAGCGTCTCACTTTTGCCCTGTGGGTGAATTTGTATCGCAATCAGATTTTGCCATACCGATAAATCGTGGTCGGTAATAAACGACATCCACCGATTTGGTTTTGCCGATGCCAAGCGGTCATATTGCCACCTCTCTATACGGGTAAAATCACGTTCATCCATCACAATGAGGATGATATGGAGCATGTAAATTTTGAATTGCACAGAACGGGTATCCCATTCTTTGCCCATAAAGTGCGGGGCAACCATGTGCTTTGACCAATATTCATCCACCGATAAATGTGCCACATATCCCGCCACAAATGCCTGTTGTTCGGGCGAAAATGGTGTGACCAAATCGGGATTTTGGTTTATCATCACCAACCATGGATGTTCGGTAATCGTTTGTCCATATTGATAAAAATGCGTATGCTCACGGGGCATCCCAGACCCCACCCGCGCATCGGCGGCAATATTTCCCAACAAAAAGGCATCACTATGCGCCAGCAAAAAATTGCGCTGGTTGGTTGGGATGCGGTCATCTTTGAGCAAACGTTGTGCAATCTCTAAATGTGTGAACGGTGTTGGCATTCTTAACTACCTTCAGAACGGATAAATATCTATGCCTATGATACCACCAAGTAGCACCAATAGCGGGGCGATTACCAACGCAGGCAAAAAATTGGCGAGCCGAATTTTCTTGATTTCCATCAACGACAGCGCCAAACCCATCAGCACAATCCCCCCCGTCGCGGTCAATTCGTTTATCATCGGGTCTGTCATAAATGAACCCGCCATCATCCCCAAAAGGGATAATCCGCCTTGCACCACCAAAATTGTCAACACACTAAAACTTGCCCCTACCCCGAATGTCGTGGCAAATGCGATTGCTCCAAATCCATCCAACGCGCTTTTTATAGCAATCAACCGAAACCCCTCCGCCAAGCCCATACCGTCTTGTATAGACCCAATAATGGTGAGCGGACCGATGCAATACACAAGGCTGGTGGTCACAAATCCGTTGATAAAGCGCTCACGTTCAACAAGCGTTGCTTCGGTGTCTTCTTCGCCATCAGCCAATTTTCCTGCAAATCGGCTTTGTAGCCATCCTGCCAAATTTTCTAGCCCACGGTCTATTCGCAACAGCTCGCCAATTATCACACCGATGAGAATCGCCAACAAAACAATCATCAGATTGCCCGTTTTGCCCGCGTTATCCATGCCCAAATAAAATACCAAGAGTCCCAAACCTGTCATAACCGATTCTTGTATCCGTTTGGGCAACCGATTGCCAATGAGCAAACCCAATAAACTGCCAAACGCCACTGTTGCCATGTTGAGTAACGTCCCTGCCATGAGGTATATATCCTTGTCGTATGATGAAGTTGCCAATAAACAGACAAAAAAATAGGGTATAGCGCCGTGCTATACCCTATCGTGAAAAACCGACCGTGTATATGACCATCCGCTAGAAGGTCTTAGTCAGCCAATAGATTCCCTGTGCAGAAAGTGGTGTGCCATTCATTGGCAATTGTTGCATCATGCCTGTGATGGTATAGCCAAGCCCTACAAAGAACGGAATTTGTTCTTTTGCACAGCGAATACGGCCTTTTTGTGAGCCACGCTGGATGGCGATTTCTTCTGCCATTTGTACCAGCCGTTTGCCAATGCCTTTACCGCGCAATTTATCACCCACCCACAGCAAATCTACTGTGAGAATGTCTTGGTGGATAAATGCCGCCAGTCCTGCGACCACATCGCCTTCAAAATCGTCTAGGCTAATATCTACGGGGAATACATCCTGATGCCGACGTTCTGGCGCAAAAGAAATCACATCGCGTAATTTGCGCGAGAGGTATTTATAGAATTGGTCATCGAGCGCATCGGTCACATTGAATTCGTATGTTCCGCTATAGCGTGCCTGTAATTGCGCGATTTGAAGAATATTATTTTTAGCCATGAAGTTTTTCACCCTTTATAAGGTCATTCGGTTGCATTAAGAAGGACTTCATCTCTTCTACACGTTCCGCGATTACCAGTTCTGCGCGGGCGCGTACCGACGGGTTAGATAAGTTGCCAGCTATCCACCGACAAGAAGCGACATGACGTGCCGCCACCAATGTGGGTAACGCATTTATCCAGTGTTCTGGTTGAGGTCGAATTTGCCTATACCCGTCCCATATCATAAGACGTAATTGGGCATAATTCGGTTCATTTCTGTTCATCCATAACATCGGCGCGAGGTCATAGAGAAAGTAGCCATAGCCACAATCATCAAAATCTATTGCACCCACGCGGTCTCCATCCCAAACCAAGTTTTTTGGAATCAGGTCGGCATGGATGAGTCCAACCGTCTCTGATGTGCGTCCTAATTGGTCAAAAAGGGATGCAACACGCGCTTGCACCGCCATCATCACCTGCTTTTGCTCATCGGTAAAGATTGTTACACCGTCTTTGGGGTTATAGGGCGACTTTTCGCCAAATAATCCTTCATAATCCAGTTGTGGGCGCACAAACTCTGCCGATGCGGTGAAGGTGGATGCGATGTTGTGCAATGTGCCGATGAATCGTCCAATTGCCATAAAATGGTCATTGGTCATATCGGTAAAAGTGAGGTGTTCGCCTATAAGCCAGTTTGTTAAGGTGCAATATACTGTAAGAGGTTCATCGTCAAGTTGTCCCGCATAAATATCACCTGCGGGCGATGGGACGCACATACCCTTTTCGGTGAGCGCAGACAGCCACATCAATTCCGATTTTAACCATGCGAGGGGTTTGAGTCCTGCCCGATGAATCCGCAAGGCAAACGTGCCTTGTGCAGATTCCACCCTAAAAACGGCGTTGTTGGTATAATTTGCCAAGGTGACTGTGGCATTATCCAAGCCATAGTGTGCCAGCGCACGGGTCGCTAAGGCAGATAAACGAGAAAGTTGTGCCTCGTATGGCAAGCGGTTAAATTCGACTTTTGCGTGAGAAAATTGCATAATAGACGTTGTTCCTTTGGTTTTTTTCGCTCTGGTTACTATAGACGACAAGACGACACAGCCACACCGATAAATAGTCAGTTTGTGGGGATGCGCGAATTGCTCGCCGCGTTTGCGATGAGCGACTTAGAACAACGTTGGGAGAAGTGGGGTTATGCGGGTCTTAACGTTGGACTAGCGCACCCATGAGTTGACCATTGGGCAAGAGAACCTGTTGGGTGATATAATTGGGAAATGCCATGGATACGCCTCCTTAAGAAGATTTTTAGAAATTTTGTAAAAATTCAAATATAAAATATACACTGAGAATTATCTTAGCACACATTTATGAATTATGTCAATAAGCGGGTTTTT
>DAOTUO010000069.1:0-5409 GCA_034436595.1 Anaerolineae bacterium
GATAAACCGATTATCTGTGCCATCTCGGTGACAGTGCGTTCTTGGTTTGCCATCATGCGCGTCATTGCCAACCGATTTTCATCGGCTAGTGCTTTGAGCATAAACAGTAAATAGAGTTGTTGTTTGCTATCCATAAAAATATCTCTCATTCGACATCTATCGAATGAGAAGCATAAGGGAATTTAACTATTTGTCAAGCAGGGTATTTATCCGACCAGCCAATTAAACAAATACCCCGTGAGCATAATGCTAAACGCGACCACACCCACAAAAATAGCAATCAGGCGGGGCTTTAATACACGGCGCAAAATAATCGTCTCTGGCAAACTAAGCGCCACCACCGCCATCATAAATGCCAATGCTGTGCCGAGTGCCGCCCCTTTGCCCAATAACGCGCTCACAATCGGGATAACACCTGCCGCGTTGGAATAAAGTGGAACACCAAGCAATACCGCTATCGGCACAGACCACCATGCCTCTTGTCCCATGATGATAGTCAAGGCTTCTTCTGGGACAAATCCGTGAATAAATGCGCCGATGCCAATGCCGATAATCACAAATAGCCATACTTTGGCAATAATCTCGCGGGTGCCGGTGATGGCTTGCTCAAATCGGTCTGCCCATGTGAGCGATTGGTCCAACATGGGGGAATCGGTTGTTGGGCGGGCTTTAATAGCATAGACCATCGGCTCAACATATTTTTCGATCTTCATGCGTCCCAAAATCATCCCCGCTACGACCCCAATGATGATGCCAGATGCCAAATATACTAATGCCACTTGCCAGCCGAATAATCCCAATAGCATGACAAACGCGACCTCATTCATGATGGGTGATGTAATCAGAAACGAGAAGGTGATGCCCAATGGAATCCCTGCTTGCACAAATCCGATGAATAATGGCACAGACGAACATGAGCAAAATGGGGTGAGTGCCCCAAATACCGATGCCATGAGGTTGCCAACACCCTCACCGCGCTTCTCCACGACTGCCCGTACCCGTACCACATCAATGAAGGTCTGCAAAAGGGTGATGAGAAAAATCATCCCCGCCAGCAACAACAAAATTTTTGGCACATCATAGACAAAAAAGTTGAGCGACTCACCCAAGCGGCTATCTCTGGACAGACCCAGTAGGCTAAAGGTGACCCAATCGGCAATTGGTTGGATATTGCTATAAATGACCCACCAAATCACTGCTAAAACGCCAATGACGGTTAAAGCAGTGCGTGTGGTTTGAATCCGTTCAAAGCCAGTCGTTAGACGCATGAAAAACTCCTAATTAGCGGAAAATTGTTTTGCCCAGTCCACAATTTGTTGACGTTTTGGGATGCGCCCCGCAGATACCACAGTCTCGTTCATCACCAACCCAGGAGTGCTAAGGATGCCATACGCGCCAATATTGGCATAATCGGTCACTTTGACCACTTCATAATCGAGCGTGCTATCAGTGAGTGCATCACGGACTTCTTGCTCTAGCCGTTTGCAATTGGCACATCCAGAACCGAGAATTTTAATTGTTAACATGATAAATCTCTTTCTAAATACATATAGATAACTATCTATCTCTAGCCTAACACTATCCCCTTCCCCTGATTAGTGACCAATGTCATCCATTTATCACCACATAGATGGTTATCTATATAAGGAGATTGTGCGCTATAATAAAATTATCGTAAACATCCACCCATAAGGATATTTTTTATGTCAAATACGCTTATTCAGTTAGATAACCCTACCAGCCAATCGCCGCGTATCGTATTGGGAGATGCGACACATATCGCAGAGATGTTTAAGGCGCTGAGTCATCCTGTGCGGATACAAATCTTAGACATGATTAGTCAAGGTGGCGGGGAATTATGCGCGTGCAATCTCGAACAGCATTTTAATCTCACCCAACCGACTATCTCGCATCACCTCAAAACATTACGTGAAGCAGGTCTCATTGAGTCGGAAAATCGAGGTGTATGGGTGCATCATCGCGTCAATCAACCTGCATTAGATACATTACAAACATGGCTAAAAGGAATATAAACAATGGCAGAGACATTTTTATATTTGACCACCATCGGGCATAAATCGGGGAATCCGCACACCATCGAAATTTGGTATGTGGAGCATGAGGGCAATTATTACCTGATGAGTGAACATGGCGATAAATCACATTGGGTACAAAATTTACTCAAAAATCCGCAGGTGCAATTTAGTGTCGGGACTCGTGATGATAAAAATGCGCTTGTGCCACATCGGAATGCGGTTGCCCGCACGATCACATCAGAAAATGCGCCAGATATTTTGGAAGCTGTGAACACAAAAATGCACGAAAAATATAATTGGGGCGATGGCTGGGTTATTGAGGTGACTTCGGGTGGGCTAAAGCCTTAAAACTGTTATGATGCCTATTGGTCTGAGAATATCACAGCGCGATAAGTAATAGTGTTTCATTGGAAAATAAACCCATTAAGATATGTTGTGAACTGTTAACAATCTACTTGACTCAAAATAGCTTTTCTGTGCTATAATCAACAAACGCCTATGGCGCATAAGCACAACCGTTTCTATCCGAGTAGTCAGGGAGAAAAACAAGTGGATTCGCAAGCAACAATTGTTGGTCATAACGAGCCTATCTCAAATCCATATCATGAATTTATCGAGATTCGCGGTGCCAGAGAAAACAACCTCAAGGGTGTCTCTTTACGGATACCAAAGCGCAAAATTACCGTGTTTACAGGGGTTTCTGGCTCTGGCAAGTCATCTATCGTGTTCGATACCATCGCCACCGAAGCCCAACGCCTGCTCAATGAAAATTTTAGTATGTTCGTCCGCAACTTTCTGCCACGCTATTCGCAACCCGATGCCGAAGCCATCGAAAACCTGAGCATGGCGATTGTTGTTGACCAAAAACGGATGGGTGGTGGCTCTCACTCCACAATGGGAACAATCACCGATATTTCTCCCGTATTAAGACTACTCTTTTCGCGTTTTGGGCAACCCTTTGTGGGATATTCCAATGCGTTCTCTTTTAATGACCCACAAGGCATGTGTCCAGAGTGCAATGGGACTGGTCAATCTATGGGGATTATTTCGGATAGCTTCTTGGATATGGATAAATCGCTTAACGAAGGCGCGGTGCAAGTTCCAGTATTTGCGGCATGGGAGCGCGATAGTTATGCCAGTTCTGGCTTCTTTGATAACGACAAAAAGCTGAGGGACTATACAGAAGAAGAGCTGGATTTGCTCTTACATGGCAAAGACCTCAAGTTCAAGATGACTATGGGTACTAACAACAGCATGAACTTGACCTATAACGGAATTATCGAAAAGTTCACCCGTTCCTATATCCGCAGAGATATTAAAACACTCGGTGAACGGACTCAGAAGGCAGTAGCACCCTATCTGACCATGCAAACCTGTTCCTTATGTAAAGGCGCACGACTCAGCCAAGCGGCGCTCAGTTGCAAAATTAGCGGATACAATATCGCACAACTATCTGCGATGGAAGTCGGTGAACTCATTGGCGTACTGCGACAAATTACAGACCCCAAAGTCGTAACGACCATTGCCACCCTAACCGAGAGATTGCAACATCTGGTGGATATTGGTCTGGAATACCTCACACTCGACCGCCCTACCGACACGTTATCGGGTGGGGAATCTCAGCGCGTCAAAATCGTCAAACACCTGAGCAGTAGCCTTGTGGATGTCATGTATATTTTCGATGAACCCAGCATCGGGTTACATCCGCGTGATGTGCATCGCATGACTGACTTGCTTTATAAATTGCGTGATAAAGGAAATACCGTAATTGTGGTCGAACACGACCCCAGTGTCATCAAAGTGGCAGACCATATCGTGGATGTGGGTCCGCGGGCAGGCACACATGGCGGGACAATTGTCTATGAGGGGAACTATGATGGATTAATCCACGCCGATACGCTGACTGGTCGGCATTTGCTTTTGGAATTGCCCATCAAACAAAAATTCCGTCCTGCAAAAGGGCAATTGCCGATTGTCAACGCAAACGCCAATAATTTGCACCATGTGAGTGTGAATATACCCGTTGGTGTGTTTACTGTTGTCACAGGGGTGGCTGGGTCTGGCAAAAGCTCACTCATCAACAAAGTATTTTTGCAACAACACCCCAATGCGATTGTGATAGACCAGTCGCCAGTCGGCACAAATAGTCGCTCTAATCCCGCCACCTATACCGGCATCATGGATGATATGCGCGAGGCATACGCCAAAGCCCATAAAGTGAGTGCATCGCTATTTAGCTTCAATTCCAAAGGGGCATGTGAAAATTGTCAGGGATTGGGTGTCATCTATACCGATTTGGGATTCCTAGACGGCATCAAGACCCCGTGTGAAATTTGTGGTGGCAAGCGATTCAAAGATGAGGTGTTGAGATATACGCTCAATGGCAAATCTGTCACCGATGTGTTGTCTATGACCGTTCAGCAGGCACTCGAATTTTTCGATATTCCAAAAATTGTGAAGCGACTACAATCTATGAGCGATGTCGGACTCGATTATCTGACCTTGGGGCAACCCCTCAGCACACTCTCGGGCGGGGAGTGTCAGCGCATCAAACTCGCCAGCGAATTGCATAAAAAAGGCAGTGTGTATGTGATGGATGAGCCAACAACGGGTTTGCACATGTCTGATATTAGCCACTTGCTAGAGATGATGAATAAACTCGTGGATACGGGCAATACGCTCATCGTCATCGAACACAACCTCGATGTCATCAGAAACGCCGATTGGATTATAGATATGGGTCCCGAAGGCGGTAGCAAAGGCGGGCAGGTGATGTTTGAAGGCACACCACAGCAGATAATCCACGCAGAAAAGTCTCTTACTGGGATATATTTGCGGAATTAATGGGTTTGCAAAGAGGCTATCGCATGGGATAGCCTCTTGTATATCTTATAGGAGACATATCATCATGAATATGGCGTTTGATGGCGAAATTATCTACTGGCGCGGACCTTCCCCATTCTTTTTTGTGGCAATACCCCCAGAAGAGAGCGCCGACCTAAAAGAAATCTCTAACCGTGTCACGTATGGTTGGGGTGTGATTCCTGTGGAAGTGCGTATCGGTAACACCGTATGGAAAACATCGCTATTCCCCAAAGACGGGTTATACCTTGTGCCTATCAAGGCGAGTGTCCGAAAAGCAGAAAATCTTGAGGAAGGCGATATGGTGACAATTGATTGGGTAGTGGTTAAAAAGTAAGTGATAGTTGATGATAATGCTTCCCATGATACAAGAAACTATCACGTATACCTGTAGTTGTTGTGGAAGCACTAACATCGTACGCAATGGTACAAATAAATGTGGCAAACAACAATACCATTGTAAAGATTGTGGTGCTTATCGCGTGCTGAAACCGCGACAAGGTTATAGCAA
>DAOTUO010000070.1:0-1842 GCA_034436595.1 Anaerolineae bacterium
CGCATATTAAACGTTAATGGATGATAATGGTTGCAAAAAGGATGCAACCATGAACCTGGAAACCAGTATCTTGAGCTATTTTGCAGATTTAGAAGACCCGCGGATTGAAAGAAACCGCGCACATCCCTTAAGCAACATCGTGAGCATTGCCATACTAGGGATGATTTGTGGAGCAGATAATTGGGTGGCGCTAGAGGAATATGGGAAGGCAAAAGCAGACTGGCTAGGAACATTTTTAGATTTAAGCACTGGAATACCCTCGCATGACACCTTTGGACGGGTCTTTCGATGGTTAGATGAACAGGCATTTCAAGCACGATTTGTTGAATGGATGAGCGCCAATTGTCAGGCAACAAGCGGTCAGGTGGTTGCCATAGATGGCAAAAAGTTAAGGCGGAGCCATGACCGCCAGCATCATCGAGATGGGATTTGGATGGTGAGCGCATGGGCAAGTGAGAACCAAATGGTGTTAGGTCAGATCAAAGTGGATAATAAATCAAATGAAATCACGGCAGTTCCCCAATTATTAGCCCAATTAGACCTAGCGGGTTGTGTGGTTACGGTGGATGCGCTCAATACCCAAACCAACATCGCCCAACAGATTATCAATGCAGATGCTGATTATATTATGGCTGTGAAAGGGAATCAGGGGAACTTGCATGAAGACTTACAACAACTCTTTGAAGGATTTGAAGAGGTAAGCTACCGTGATGTAAGCTATGAAACAGCCCACAGTAAGCATCGAGGACACGGACGAGACGAATATCGTCAGGTGTGGGTGGTGAGTAAGCCTGAATACCGCCAGTATTTACGACAATCTAGTCAATGGGTGAACTTGAATAGCCTTATCAAACTGGTGGCGGTACGCTATTCACCTGCAACCGATAAGATGGAAACAACCACTCGCTATTTCATCAGTAGCTGGGTCGCATCCGCGCAGGGCTTCCTGAAGGCAATTCGTGACCATTGGCAAATCGAAAATGGACTCCATTGGGTATTAGATATTGCTTTTCGAGAAGACGATAGTCGTATTCGTAAAGACCATTCGCCTCAAAATATGGCTTTGATACGCCATATTGCCCTGAATTTACTCAAACAAGAAAAATCACTTAAAGTTGGCATTGCCATTAAACGCCAGCGAGCGCGCTGGGATAACAAGTATTTAGAGAAAATTGTCTGTTCATAAAGATTTGATATGCAATTGCCCTACCAGAAACGTTTAATCTTGTTTGCAAGCGATAGGTATCGTTTGGTATCACAATAACATAAGGTAATGTTGGATTACTACTGGCAATGGCAATTGCCCCGCGCAAACTACAATCATTCGGCGCATCAGTGCATTGGCTCAAATTAGCATCATCAACAGTTGTGTCCACATCCAGAAATATGGGCGACGATTGTTGTTCAGTCACACCATTTTCAAGCATTGTGAATTCACCCTCTAGTGGTGGGATTTGTATCAATATGTCGGGTGGTTCTTCCACTGGCGGGACGAGTGTCGGTTCTGGTGTGGGGATGGCGGGTGGCAGGCAACTCGTGTCATAGGTCAAAATCACCTCTGGCGCGGGTTCTGGCGTGGTCTCTATGAGTGGTGTGAAGCGCATCATCAGACTGCTGTCCATCACCACCATATCCATAATTATTCCCCCTGATACACCCCACTGCCCTCCACCGCATCGTTGTCGCGGATATTCACGCCGTCCACATCCAATTCACCCAGATTATATATCCCACCACCAAAATTCACGGCTGTGTTATTCTGAAGCGCACCGCCATCCATCTCCAAATTGCCGACATTGTATATTGCGCCACCGTCATCGGCAGAGTTATTTTCTAGCACGA
>DAOTUO010000071.1:0-6619 GCA_034436595.1 Anaerolineae bacterium
TCTAATGGCACATTAAAAGCGTGTGCGATTTTGAATGCCAATTCTAAAGACGGTGAATAATTCCCTTTTTCGATAGCAACGATGGTTTGTCTGCTCACACGCACCTTATCTGCGAGTTCTTGTTGGGTCATCTCGTTATGCTCAAAACGTAATTTACGAATCTGGTTGCTAATCTGTGACTTGCTCATCTCAGACGCCTCTCCGATAAAAGATAATCCGCGCAATATCTCCCACAATCCCCGCGATAATGGCGGTAAGCAGGAACATGACGATCATCACAAATGGAGGCATATCCAAGAACACGGTGGCAATTGAGAGAAAAAATCCGATCACGAATACATGATAAAAAATGAGAGTGGATTTCGATTCGATGATTTTGTCAAATTCATCTATAACATCGGGTTCTTCTTCTTGGGTGATGATGGTGTTGATGATGCTAAAGATGATATGGATGATAACCCGTGTGACAACTTGCACAGGGATAAATATCAGCAAGGCAGACCCCCAAAAGCGAAAGTCGTTGGTAGGGGCTGGTCCCAACGCCATATACTGTTGTGCGATGTACATAAAATAGGCTATGGATACCGCAATATTGCCAATGAGGTACACGGTATTTTTGCGTTCTGGAAACGACATACTCAATTCCCTGTGTCTACTATATTTGACCATAAGTAAAGTTTACTTGACACAATATAGCATGAACTATACACAATGTCAAGCAAACTAGACATTATGTGACAAAGAAAATTGTTAGGGAATTGTATATTTTTCTGGGGATGGGGTATCTGTTTTTTGAGAAGAAAAATATTGGGGCATGAGTTATCGGTCATGCCCCAATGAAAATTTTATTTTGTCCAGAAGGCTTCACTGAGGTATTTATAGGCGTTATCTGGAAATAGGGTGACAATTGTGCCACCCTCGCCATTGTGTGCCATGCGTTCTGCCAATTTCAAACTACCGACCATCGCCGTTGCCGAGCTAATCCCTACCAAATAACCTTCTTCACGCGCCAAACGGCGTGCCATATCATAGGTTTCTTCGGTGGAAATGTTCATATTTTCATTGGCGACATTTTCATCATAGATACCGGGCTTAATGGCGGTGGGAATATGCTTGAGTCCCTCTAATCCGTTAAATGGGGAATCTGGCTGAAGCGATACCACATGAATATCGGGGTTATAATCGTGCAACCGCCGACCTGTGCCTGTTAGTGTGCCTGTCGTGCCAAGTCCCGCCACAAAATGGGTCACTTCGCCGTGTGTTTGCATCCAAATTTCCACCCCTGTCCCATAATAATGCGCCCGCCAATTGGCAGGGTTATTATATTGGTCAGCGAAAAAATAGGCGTTGGGGTCTTGGGCGACCAATTCACGCACTGCCAAAATTGCCCCATCACTGCCCTCTAGTGGGTCGGTGAGGACGAGTTCCGCGCCATATGCCCGCAAAATAGCAACACGTTCTGGGCTGGCATTAGCAGGTAAAAATAACTTGACTCCATAGCCCCGCGATGCTCCAATCATCGCGTAAGCGATGCCTGTATTGCCACTGGTGCTATCTAAAATGGTCTTACCCGCATAGAGCCGACCATCGCGTTCTGCTTCTTTGATAATATTGAGCGCGGCGCGATCTTTGACACTACCACCCGGATTTGTCCATTCGGCTTTGGCATAAATCTTGATATTTTCGGGCAGATGCGCTGTCACACGGCTAAACCCAAGCAACGGGGTATTGCCGATTTGTTTTTCCAATGAAACACCCACATGGGTAGGGGTGTGGGGCAGATAGCTGTCGTTGGTGCGAAGTGCAGAAATCATGTTATATCCCTCTATTGTTATCATCCCAAACAAAAAACCGCCAAGCAACAAAAAAACAACGTGGTATCTGTCTCATCCTACGAGGATGTTCCACGTTGTTTTTTATAAGTCGCTTTGACGGTCTTTGTGATTTTTAGTTAGTATAAAATCATCAAGACGGTGATTTGTTTCTTCAGCGTCCTACAAGCGGGAAACATTCCTCATCGCTTATAGGTACGACACACACGCAACCAGAGCATGGCGTTCTCCAAAATAGTGTTATACATCATGAGCTAACTGTACCGCGTGATTGACCAGATGTCAATCATTTTTGATACATTTTTTATACTTTACTCATAAGAATCTAGTCTACCGCGTTGTTGATGATACGTTGTCGCAATTGGTCGTATTCTTCACGGGTGATAAGGTTTTTGTCGTATGCCTCTTGCAATTCTTTGAGTTGCTCCGTAAGGCTTTTATCATCACCAGACACCTTAAATGTGGTAGCAGGGTTCATCATTTGGTCTGCCACAGACCCCAAGCCCATTTGCCACAATTTGGCTTGGGCATCTGGCGAAATCGGTTGTCCATTGACCCGAATCATCTCCCCTTGCCCTGCTAAGGCGGTATTCGCCGTTTTCGATGCACCCCGTTGTAGTCCTAAAAACATCAGCAGGAAAAATGGCACAATAAACGCCACCAACACAAGGATGATAAACCCGCCTGTGACATCGGTTTCCTTGCCTTCTGCATCAACACAAAAGAACAAGACACCTACCTCACCCGGTTCATGATACGAGGCCTTATAGGTCTCGATAGCATAGGTATCGTTTTCACCACATAGCAACGACCCTTGAAATTGTTTGGATTGCTCCGCAAAGGCGGTATCGGCAAAAAAGAGGGGTGCAAATAAAAATACGAATAGAAACCCATCGAGAAAAATGATTATTCCACTTAACAAACATCCACCGCGCATATACTATCCCCTCTCTTTGGGTGATTATCTGATGTTACCCCTTCATGCGTTTTTCGATAAATTCTAAAAACGGATACGCCATATTTTGGGCGTTGGCTTTTTCATTGGCAAATAATGTGCCATTAGCATCTTCAAAATGCTTATGAAGGCGTTCTAGTTCACGGATTTGTAACTGGGATGGTTCATTCTTAAATTGGGTGACAATGGTGGTATAACGCCCCGCCGCCAATAATAACCATTCTTTTTCGCCAATTTTTTTCACAAGGCGCTCGGCACGTTTATTTTCTTCCATGAGAAAAGAAAAATTATTGAGGATGGGACCAATCACACTAATTGGCACAGATAATTCACCCAATGTCTCCAAAATAATGCCGTTGCGGTTATAGTAAATCATCAAGCCAGTGGCTTTGCCCTGATGTGCAGAGCGCACAGCAATCGTGCTGGTATTATCGGCTTTCTGTGACATTTCTGAACCCGTCATAAGGGCGGCATTGGCGATGGCGAGTTGCTCGCTATAACGGGCATAAATCACCTGAAATTGCTCACGGCTAATTTTTCCCTCTGCAAATTCGGCAATAATGCCCTGAATTTTACCCTCTACTGTCGCCTTAAACATCTCGGCAGGGTTGGGTTTTTTGACCTCTTCGGCGGGGGGCGGGGTGGATGGTTGCTTGGGGGTTGGCTTTTTTGCGTCATGCGACATAAGCTATTTTCCAAATTTCTTCTTCACAAATATCAAAAATGGGTAGGCAAGGATGTTGCTATCAATGTGTTCTTTGGCGAGTTGGGCGCGGTTGGCTTGCTCAAAATCGTGACGCAGGCGCTCTAACTCACGGATTTGCAAGGGTGATGGTTCATTTACAAATAAAATTGCCACAGTTGTATATTGACCGGGTAAAAAGAGTAACCAATCTTTTTTGCCAATTTTATCAATGCGACGGTCAATGAGCTGGTTTGCCAGCATTTGCAGAGTAAAATCTTCGAGGGTGGGTTCTAAAATCGTGAAGGGTATGGGAAAATCACCCAATGTCTCTAAAACTTTCTCACCCTTATTATGATAAATGAGCAACCCCTGAACTTTGCCCATATATTCATCGCGCACCGCAATCGTGGGCGGACCGCCCTCTGCAATGCTCACCGCATCTGGATTACCGGTCATGAGTGCATGGGTGGCAATCGAAAGCCGGGCGCTATACCGTTCATATAGTGCATGAAATTGCTCACGGCTAATTTTGCCTTCTGCAAATTCTCTGACAAGGGATTGTATCTTCGCCTCCATCAGCGACTTAAATTCTTCTGCCTTTTGACGTGGGTCAGATGACATTATCGCCCTCTTTCTACGATGCTAAACGGGCTAATAGCGGTTCTTTAGCGCCCAGCAACCGCTAACACAATTGCACCGACCACCGCCAACACACCAACAATCGCAAAAACCGAAACGACTATCCGTTGCCAGCTTGGAAGTTGGGCATTTTGTTTTTCCAGTTGTACCACTTCCATTGTACTACCTTTGTATTGACGACCACCCTGTTTATCCATTTGACTCGCAAATTGATTTTGTTCGTTGCTCATAAAATTATCCCTTTCAACATAATTATAATTGTTTGTAGATGACACTTTTTATTATACCGCCGAAAACCACTATAGCCAAATATTTGTACATTTGCTATACTACGCTTTACGTTATGGAATGAATCATAAATCTCATTGGGAGAGGTAGCATAGTTGGTCTAATGCGCTCGCCTGGAACGCGAGTACGGGTAACACCGTCGTGGGTTCGAATCCCACTCTCTCCGCTTCTATTTTTTTTGATGTGGATAGTTCCCTTCATATCGGCTTGTGGGGGTGCAGAAGCCTCTCTGCCCACACGAGTCGTCTTGCCCACCGAATCGGCAACACTCACCCCCATGCCCACCAATATCCCGCTCACAGGGACGCTCAATTTTTGGGAAGCACAAAGCCAAATCATCTCCACCGATACCAACCATCTATGGCGATTTTCGGCTTTTGCAGGAGATAATATCGCCTTACGTGTGGTCGGTGAAGATATGTTGCTCACCCTCATGACCGATATGGGCGATATTTTAGCGACTGGCGATGACATCACCAGCATATTACCCACCACAGGCTTTTATCGGGTGATGGTGCGTGGCACAGGTGAGTATCAAATTGGGCTTGGTTATGCCGATAAAGAAAATCCCAACTCGCCCACCCTCATCCCGCTCACGCAAGTCGTGGGCATCCCCACCCCCAACCCATTATTTGAGGAACTCGGCGTATTGATGGGCGCATTATCTGCCAATGCACCCATCCAACAAACCATTCTGGCAGATGCCCGCCAACGCTATACCTTCATGGGTGTTGCCAATACCTATATCCAGCTAGAAGCGGTGACAGATATGCCACAAAACACCCCACATATCACCTTATATGCGCCAGACGGCTCACCAATTGCCACCGATGGCGGTAGTGGGGCAAATGGCTCTGCACGCCTGCGAAATATCCGCCTCGATGCCGATGGTGTCTATACAATTCAACTGATTGGGGCGACCAATAGCCCCTATACCCTAGTGCTAAACACTACGGAACGACTTGTGCCTGTGGTTGCCACACAGACCATTTTACCCACCGCCACACCCTATCCAAATTATGTCCCACCAGAAGCACAACCGCTTGTGGCTGGTCAACGCCTGCAAAATCATATCCCCATTCGTGCCAGTTTAACCCGTCCAGACGGAGTATATATCTATTCGCTCTATGCCGATGCGGGGACAATCATCACCATCGGCGCGAGTCCTGTAGATAACCCACAAGTGCGCCTGCGATTAGAACTAGTAGACCCCGATGGCGCAATTATCACCCGCGCCACTGTGAACGGGTCTGTGTCTAACGGCGATACGGTGATTCCCGCCTTCCCTGTGGCGATAAGTGGTGTATATCAGATTTTTGTCACATCCGAAAATGGTGTTTTGGGCGATTACACCCTGTCGTATGGGATAGGTGCGACCCGCCTAGACCGTTATTTGGGGGTTTTGGCGCATGATATAGGCATTACGCAACGCATTGATAAGCGCGGTGTGCGCCATGTATGGGTGCTAGAATTACAGCGTGGCGATACCATCACCCTATCGGCAACACCCAATGATTTGGTATTCGACCCCGTGATGGAACTCGTCCCCGCCACCCGTCCCGATGAATTGACGGTGATAGACGATAATAGTGGTGGCAATCGTGCCCCATTTGTGCGGAGCATCACCATTGGCGAGGATGGCTTATATCTATTGCGGATTTATGCCCAAAATGCCGCTAGTCTGGGTGGATACACCCTTGTATGGCGCTATATTGACCGCGCATCCACGCCCACCCCGCCATCACCCGCCATCACCCTCATGACGGTACGTGATGTGGTCGAACAAGACACATACGCTTTTTATCCCATTCAGGGGTATGCAGGGCAAAAAATTGAGGTGCAGGTCATTGGCGAAACAGCAGGCTTTGACCCCGTAGCGGCGTTGATTGCCCCCACAGGTGAAACGCTCATCGAAGCCGATGATAGCAACGGCACGCTCAATCCCACATTCACCTTTACCATCCCCGCCGATGGCGTGTATCGCCTGCGCGTGAATGGGTATCTGTCTGGTGGGGCGTTTGTGGTGCTAGTGCGGGAATTATTTTGAATGAGCAAATTGTTATCCGATTTTCAGAAAATTTTCCACGACTCACCACTTGTTATATAATACGCCTTATGTGAAATAGCTTGATTGTTAATTGCCCATTTTATCTTGTTATCGGCTTCGCTGGCGGTTCAAAACCGCCAGCTAGTCGCATCAAGCGCACTAAAGGCTAATAC
>DAOTUO010000072.1:0-35508 GCA_034436595.1 Anaerolineae bacterium
TTGGGCGGGAAAAGTGTCCTCAAAAAAAGACTTGTATCTTCAAATTACCACATTTGATGGAATCCCCACTCACCAAAGACCGTTCATCGAGTGCTTTGAGCTTTGAGCCATTCAAAAATGTGCCGTTGGTGCTTTGCATATCTTTGATAAGCAAGCCACGCCGTTGGTCTGCTAATATCAGGGCATGAACCCGCGATACCCCAAATATCCCTTTATCAAATGGCTCCATATCTATATCTATTTGGCGCGTATTGACCAATGACTTTCGCCCAATGGTTAGATGTGGGGAAATATTATCGAAGACCAGTTCCGATTGGTCTGGCATCACCACCCGCAGGCGTTTTGGGATGGGCGATTCTGTAATACTTAATACTTTTGTGCTACCATCGTCTGGTGCGACGAGTTGGCGTGTTTCATTGGTATCTAGCTGATTTTCTTCAGGGTTATCAAACCGTTTAGTATCATCGGATGACATACTTATAATCCTAATATGTTGGTTGAAAATGACATATCCTTATTATAGCACGTCTCTTTATATAACGTCACTTAATTTATTATTACAATAATAGTTTCTTCATAAAACTATTCGTTTCACGCGCTCCAAGAAAAAGGTCAAATCTGCGATATTAACGGGTTTGAACATGACCATATCCGATAAATCTTCTAAATCCTCAGTTGCCATATACGCATTGGCAGTCACGACCAAAATATACATCTTTTTGCGAATTGGGCTATCTTTAATTTCGGTGAGTACCTCTATCCCATTTAAGCCCGGCATTTGTAGGTCTATGACCAAAATTTTATAGGGTTTTGTCTCAAGAAACGCTAATCCGTCTCTACCATTATAGGCTATTTCGACTTCATACCCTGCTTTTTCGAGTGCAATACGAAAGATGTTGCAATTATACCAATTGTCATCAACAACCAATGCTTGTAATTTTTCCATACCTGATTTTCCTCTGATTTATAGGGGTTTGAGCGGTAAATTGACAGTAAATACACTGCCTTGCCCCAAAACTGATTGTACATCAACCGTTCCGCCCAAAAATTCAACAAGGCGTTTGGTGATAGATAACCCTAGCCCTGTGCCTTCTATACTTTTGGTAGTTGCATCGGCTATTCGTGTGTATTGCTCAAAAAGCTGTTTAACCGATTCTGCCGACATGCCGATACCGGTATCGCGCACAGCAAAAAACCATTCATTGGGCATATTTGCCCCGATTTCGATGGTGATAACCCCTTCTGGGGTAAATTTGACAGCATTACCGACCAAATTCACAATGATTTGTTGAATTTTTGGCGCATCTATCAAAATACGTTCTGGAATGGTCTGATGATAAACTGTTTTAATGGTAATTTGTTTTTTGGCGGTGAGGCTTTTGACCCCTTGCAACAGTTCATCAAAGAAATATTGCGTATTTACCCGCGACTCGGTGAGTGTGAGTTTGCCTGCCTCGATTTGGGCAATGTCGAGTGTATCGTTAATGAGCCCCAAAAGGCGTGACGCATTTTGCTTGATGAACCCAATCCGTTCCGTTTGGTCTGGGGTCATATCACCCAACATACCCATCTGTAAAATATCGCTATAACCGATGACGGCATTAAGCGGGGTGCGAAATTCATGCGACATCTGCGCGATAAACAGTGTTTTGGATCGGCTGGCGCTTTCTGCCTCATTTTTGGCAATTTCTAAGTCTTGTGTGCGCTCTATCACCCGTTTTTCGAGGGTGTGGTTGGTCTCTGCGAGTGCTTTGGTGGCGGTTTGGCGCTCTTTATCTGCGGCTGATAGGGTGAGCGCAGTGAACATGACTGTCCCAATAAATGCCTGCAAGAGCAACAATGAATCGTTCACATCGGCGCGTACAAAGGCACCATTGCCATTGACCGCTCCCCAGATGGCAAATCCTGCGACTAAAAATATGCCGAGTGTCGCCCCATGTAGCCCAAATCGTAATACAATAAACACCAGAATTGGGATGAATAGATATTCAATCGGAAAACCACCCACAAAGGCGATTGTTCCAATCGCCATGAGTGCGATAAAGGATAAGACGGCTTCCAATACCAATAGCCCATCGTTGGATGGTTTGGGTAGGTGTCGCCAAATAATAAACAGAGGCGCAAGGATGACCACACCTGCCGCATCACCAAGCCACCATGTCAGCCAAATATCCCCATGTAGGGCAGGTGGGGCAAACCCGCCAATGACCAATGCCGATGAGCCGATAGTCGCATTCACCAAGCAACTGGTGAGTGCCGATAGCAAAATAAACACCCATACCGAGCGCACTTGCTCAAAAGGATGTTCACGGGTGCCGAATTTTTTGAGCAAATATACACCCAAACTGCCCTCCATTGATGCACCAATGCCAATCGCAAGTGCGACACCAAACCCAATTAGGGTGAAATTGGGTAGATAGAGGTTATTGTTGCCGATGAATGACCCCAAGAACACACCTGGGGCGACTTTGTATCCAAAAAAGAAAATGGCGACAAATGCGATGCCAGACGGTGCAAAAATTGCGGTGGCATTGCCGGGCGGAATCACCCCAAATTGTTGGCTGATAATGCTTGATACAGCATACATGCTGGCAAGCGCGAAGTTGAGGATAATGGTGTTTAGTAATGATGGCTTCATAATGTCCGTTTATGCAAACTTTTTGAATAATATTGATAATCGTAGCACGTTTGATAGTGTACAGAGGATTTTTTCGGGAAAAATTCATAAGCAGGGTCACTTTTGGCACTTTTGGGATTTTTCTGTCACAATGTAACGGAAAATTATTTGAAATGGTTTCGTTGTATAGATGATTATTAACGAGAGGAAAAAAACGATATGTTTACATTGGGTGGCGAACTCATCGCCCGCGCCCTCAAAGCACAAGGGGTCAATACACTGTATACCTTGTGTGGGGGGCATATTTTACCCATTTATGAGGGGTGCTTGAATAATCAGATAGATGTGCTAGATTTTCGGCATGAGCAAGCCGCCGCCCATGCCGCCGATGCCTATGCACGGCTCACACGGAATATCGGTGTGGTGGCTGTGACGGCGGGACCAGGTGTGACCGATGCGGTGACGGGTGTTGCCAATGCGTATCTTGCTCGTAGCCCAATGATTTTGCTCGGTGGGGCGGCACCCCTCAAAACAAAGGGCATGGGGGCGCTTCAGGAAATGCCACAGATAGATATGTTCAAAACATTCACCAAAGCCAGTTTTACAGTTGAGCGCACAGAAGATATTCCAGATTTGATGCGGTATGCCTTTACCACCGCCCTCAGTGGTCGCCCCGGACCCGTATTTATTGAAGTGCCATTCGATGTATTGTTCAATGCCATAGATGACCCCGGTAATTTTGACCGTGTGACGATTCAACCGCTAGAACCAGAAGTTGGGGCATTGGCAAAAATCTTTGACCTGCTCCGCAATGCCAAAAAGCCCGTCCTCATCGCAGGGACACAAGTCTATTGGGATTCTGCCCATGATGCCCTGCGTGAACTCACCGACCAAACGAATATCCCCGTTTTTACCAATGGTGGCGGACGTGGCACATTGCCGATGAATCATCCGAATTGCTTCAAATCGGCGCGGGGCAAGGCATTACGACAAGCCGATGTGGTGTTGCTCATTGGGACACCGCTCGATTTTCGGCTGAAATATGGGCTTGAAGATTGGAATCCAGAGACAAAACTGATTCAAATCGAAAATGACCCCGCCGAATTGAATCATAACCGTGTGGCAGATGTCGCGCTTTGCACCAATTCACGGTTATTATTAGAGGCGCTGTCCGAAGGCTTGCAGGGGATTCAATTCACCGATTGGCTCAATGATGTACGCGAGATAGAAGATAAGCAAAATGCCAAATTAGAAGATTGGAAAACCTTGAATGATAAGCCTATTAACCATTTTCGGATGGGTGGGGCGATTAACGACTTCATAGACGAGAATACGCTGGTCATTGGTGATGGTGGCGATATTGTGAGCGCGTGTGCCAAAGTGATAGACATCACAAATCCCGGTCAGTGGTTAGACCCAGGCCCATTGGGGTGTTTGGGGGTGGGTGCGCCATTTGCCATCGCCGCCAAGCATCTATATCCCGAAAAACGGGTGCTGATTATCAACGGGGATGGGTCGTTTGGTCTCAATGGCTTTGAATTTGACACCGCCATACGGTTTAATTTGCCGATTGTGAGCATCGTTGGCAATGATGGTGGCTGGGGGCAAATCCGCACGCCACAGGTGGGGATGGTATCGGAAGAACGGGCGATTGCCACCAAATTATCATTCACCCGTTACGATAAAATTGTCGAGGCGATGGGTGGGCATGGCGAATTTGTAGAAAATCCTGATGACATTGATGGGGCATTGGAACGTGCCTTTGCCAGTGGCAAGCCGGCTTGCATCAATGTGATATTAGACCCACAAGGCATGAGCAAAACAGGGGCAAGTACACCGTATATTGTGTGAAAGCAGATTTATATGGGTGCGGGACGGCATACAATACATGCCGTCTGTACCTATTTCCCCCCCTCATCCCCGCCTTCTAGCATTTTTCGCAGGGATGGCATCCGTGTGCGGGTGGGACGTTTATAGGGCGGTGTCTCTTCATCGCCATGCGTATGGCTACGGTATAAGGGGAAGATCACGGTAAAAGTCGCGCCCATACTTGGCTCACTGCTGACATTAATCGTGCCATGATGAGCCTCCACCACCCATTTCACAATCGAAAGCCCAAGCCCAAACCCCTCGCCATCGTGATGCACACGCGAGGATTCCGTTTGATAAAAACGGTCAAAAATCCTGTCCATATCTTCTTTATGGATACCAATCCCCGTGTCTTTAACGGTGAGGACGGCATGTTCATGGTTGCTCCCCAATGTGACCAAAATTGACCCACCATCGGGCGTAAATTTGATGGCGTTATTCAGCAAATTAGACACCAGTTGCTTGAGACGGTCATGGTCGCCCTTAACCCGTACAGGCTGAAAATGCCCCAGACGAATATCAAGTTTGCGGTCTTTGGCAATCACTTTGGCAGAATTGATACATTCAATCACCACCGTATCCAAATCTATGGGTGTGAGGGTGATTTTGATGCCACCATAATCGGCACGTGCCAACATGAGTAAGTCATTGATCAAATGCGTCATGCGTTGACATTCGCTCTCAATATCATCCAATGAGGCGGCATCTACGCCATACCGTTTCATGAGGGCGATATTGCCCTGAATGGCGGTGAGAGGTGTGCGGAGTTCATGGCTAATATCTGCCACAAAGCGTTGTTGCACACTGAATAGGTGCTGAATCCTGCCCATCATCTGGTTAAATACGGAGATAAGTTTTCCCAGTTCATCGGCAGGACCTTGCCAGTGTAGCCGTGTGCTGAGGTCGTTTGTCCCTGCAATGCTGGATGCCGCTTGGGTGATATGCTCAATGGGAGCAATCGCCCGATGCGAAAACCACATGCTTAGTATCATCGCGCCAAATATGGCAAATACACAACTCACACCCACCACCACCAATAATTGCTTTGAGGCACGATTGACGGTTTCGAGTTCTGTCGCTACTTGAATATTGCCAACGAGCCGTCCACTACTGCTTTGGATGACGGGCATGGTGAGGACGCGCAACAACACATTATTGATCGTCACATTGCTAAAAACAGGTTGGCTATGTCCTAATGTCGCTGAATCGAGGGCAGTTGAGCCTAAACTATGGGCATTGATAGACGACTCTTTGAAATGAGGTTGTTCTTCGACCATCTCCCATGCCTGAACATACACACCAGACGCACGAAATAAATCGAGCGAGGCGAGTTCAATCTCGATGCGCGAGGGCGCACCGAATCCGGGGACGGGTAATAGACGACTATTGGTCGTGATAAGAGTCGCTGTATCTTGCAGGGTACTATCTATTGTGCCTATCATCGTCCAACGCATCACCCCATAGGTGATTGCGCCAAAGACGATGATAATCATGGTGAGCAGTACGGCATAATATAGCGTCAAGCGTTGGCGAATGGTCATGCTAAGTTGCCTAGCGTTGTTTTATTCTTCGCGTAGAACGTATCCCACACCGCGAACAGTGTGAATGAGGCGGCTTTCGTTTTCGGTTTCTTCGGTCTTTTGGCGCAAATAACGCACATAGACTTCAATAATGTTGCTTTCGCCACCAAAATCATACCCCCATACACGGTCAAAAATAACATCACGGGTGAGGACTTGACGCGGATTTCGCATAAATAATTCGAGCAGTTCATATTCTTTGGCGGTGAGGTCTATGGCGCGGTCTGCCCGATGCGCCCGATGTGTACCTGTGTCGAGGGTTAAATCGGCAAAGCGCAACACCTCTGGGCGGGATGTGGGGGTCACACGGCGGAATAATGCCCGCACCCGTGCCATCAGCTCATCTACCGAGAATGGTTTCACTAAATAATCGTCTGCACCTGCATCTAGCCCTGTCACACGGTCATTGATGTCATCTTTGGCGGTGAGCATCAGAATGGGGACATCACTGGCGGCACGGAGGCGCTTGCACACCTCTAACCCGTCTAAACCGGGGAGCATCCAGTCTAAAATGACCAAATCTGGCGGATTATCACGGGCGACAGTCAATCCAGATTGACCATCACGGGCAACATTGACCCGATACCCTTCATAAATCAAGCCACGTTCAATGAATTGTGCAATTCTTGCTTCGTCTTCAATGACGAGTATGCGTTCACCAGACATAAATTACCTCTACTTTTGAAATATTAGCTTATAAAATAGTTATGAGAATGTTACACATTTTCGATTAGAGTTCATTAAATTTTTTCCCCTCAGCCCCTCCCCACCGAAAGTCATGTACCCCATTGGGGGCTTGTAATAGGGTACGTTCCCCCGTTGTGAGGTCATGAATAATGAGTAATCCATTAGGGCGGGTGAGCGATGCCACAAATAAGCCATCAGGCGAAATGATTGGGTCTATCACTGTACCCAATTCTACTTTAATTGAAAATACACCGCCTGCATATTCTAAAAGCACCCCTTTTTCCGTGCCATACGGCACTACTTGGGCGGTTATCATCTGCCAACGCTCTGCTGTAATCGGCTGAAAATCGAGCAGGCGGGTTTGATTGGCTTCCCATACGGTGAGGGGCAAGATGGGGTCTTGAGACAAATTGAGCGCCTGTAACTGACTATTAAGCATCGCCAGCCCCGTGCTTTGGCTGATATACCCCATCACCGTCCCATCTGGCAACCATCCCGCCACCGTATAATTGCCGATATTGAGGGTGGCTTGGGCGGTGGGGTCATAAAATAGGTATTGGGTAGGGCGTTCTGGTCGGATGATTGCCACCATAAGCGCATTGACATTGGGCGCAAATCGCACATAGCGATAATTTGCCCCATCCTCGTTGGGGAGCAATAATTCGGGTGCAGATTCCCCCATACTATCCACCGCCCATAACCCACCATCATCGCCTTCTGTGGTAAAAAATAAACGCGATTCATCGGGTGAAAATGTGAGGTCTTGTGGCAGATTGGGCAGACGGCGGGTGAGTTCTATCGGTTCTGCGCCGTCCTCACCGATAGCCACGCGCCAAATCTGATTTTGGCTGATGAATGACAATACGCTACCCTGTGGATTGACCGCATAGCCTGTTATATCATCCTCGCCAGTCGTGATAGGGGTGGGACGGGTGTTGTCGTTGGGCAATTGCCAGACTTGTATCACCCCAAAAATATCGGGCGCACGAAAAAATCCCTGTGTACTCATCACCACACCCTGCGCCGATGGTGGGCGTTCTGCACCCCAGCCATAAGCCACCACTTCGCCCACGGGCAACGGCAATACCACACCGATATTGGGTACAAGCAACACCATCGTATCATCCCGCAGGGCGATGAGCGATTCGCCCCCAACACCCCACATCGCCCCGCGAATATCGGTGGGGGAGTTAGAAAATTCTTCGATTGTCGCCACATTTTCAGACACGCTCATGCGCGTCCATACAGCATTGGCTTGTGGATTATCGCTGTCATCTGATGTAAAGGCAATCAGGCTATCATCGGCGCGGAAGGTGGGCAAAAAATAACGCTGTCCAGCGCTCCGTAGGATATATTGAGTGTTGAGATTGCCCAAATCCAAGATGAGCAATCCGCCTTCTTGTGGGGCAAAAATAAGGCGGGAGTCGTCTTGCCAAACGGTGCCATACGATGACGGCAATGCCCCCACCAAATTCATCGTATTGTCCACCTGCTGATAAATCCACCAGATGTTATTTTCGACTTCTATCGCCAAATATGTGCCATCAGTAGACCACGCCAAATGCCGTGCGGGGCTTGTGAGGATGTTGGTAAAAACCACATTATTTGTCCCCAGATTAAACGCCACGCGCACGCCTGATGCGGTGGTATAGGCGAGTTGTGCGCCGTCATTGCTCCATGCCATCGTTTGTCCGCCCTGACGGAGTGGGGGAAAATCGGCGGTGACGACTGTTTCTAGCAAAACACGAATTTGGTCTGGATTGGGCATATAGGCGAGGGTGATGCCTTCTTCTGTGCGGTAGGCAATCCAATTACCATCGGGGGCAACGGCAAAATCTACCACAAAATCGCCTTCTGGGGTGACGGTGGTCGCGCCTTCTGCCCCCAACCCATAACGTTGCACAATACCCTCATTGAGCAAGATATACAGGTCGGTGGGGAGGTCAAATCCATCGCTTTGGGCAAAGACAACCGAGACACTCCCTAATAGGAATATGAAAAGCAGTCGAAAGATAATTTTTAGCATGATACAATCCTACAAAATCTATCGTTAAAGTGTAGTATAGCGCATGGCGCAAAATCTGGCATGTCAAAAGCCGTAGAAGGATAATTGGTTATGGTCTCTGCTCTTCCTCCATCGCTCCAAAAAGGCGGTGAACCCTTTTTTCATCGTGGCAATGATATTGGGGTATTATGTTTGCATGGCATCACCGCCTCTCCAGATGAAATGCGCTGGTTGGGACACTATTTACATACCCACCATGGTTATACGGTGTATGGGGCGAGGCATGTGGGTCATGCCGTAGATTATCGGCATATGCACCGCACCCGTTGGGAAGATTGGTATCTGACGGGGATTGATGGCTACCACCTGTTGCGCTCACAATGTAAAAAAATATTTGTGGCGGGGCTTTCGATGGGCGGGCTTATCACCTTGTTGATGAGCGCCAGTCTCGATTTAGATGGCATTGTCGTTATTGCCGCCCCGATAGATATTCCGAGCAAAGTATTGCCCTATGCCAAATATTTGCAGTGGGTGATGCCAAGTTACGACACCCCCGATACAAGCGATTTTCCCGCACGGCTACTCGCAGAACAACATCGGCGTGGTTTGCCTACGGTGGGGCGGGTGCGTTATAAACGATGGGCGACTCGTGGTGTGGCGGAACTCTACGAATTGATGGAGGTGGTGCGGGGACGCTTGCCACTCATCCAAACACCTGCCTTATTGATGTATTCAGAAGGGGATAAATCTGTCCCTATCAACAATATGAGCTATATCGAAAAACATATTGGCAGTGACGATGTGCAGGTGAGAAAATTTGAAAAAAGTGGGCATATCCTCACCCAAGATGTAGATTGCGATGCGGTATTCCAAACGGCTGGCGCGTTTATTCAGGAAAGGTCATAACCGATGGCATTTGGATTTGCACGGACGATTATCGCAGGTATGGTGATTTTTATTGGTGTTGCTATCTTAATTCTGCTGAGCGCATTGGGTAATACCGCCCAGCAGACCCAATCGCTTCAGGCGACTGTCGTGCCGTTTTTGGCTTGTCGTTTTACCAATACCACCCCGCAGAATATCCCTATCTATAGCGCCCCGTTTTCGGCGGAATTACTCGAAATAGATGTTGTGGGCGATAGTGTTCAACTCACGGTGACAAAAATCCGTAATACACACGTTTTTGTCATCATTCGCGGTACTTATGGCGGCTGGGTAGAGCGCGATTTTGGTGTCTTGACGGGTAATTGTGACGAGTTTCCTCTCGATGAAACACCCCTCACCGAATTTTCAACGGTGTGTTTTTTCCGCCCTACCGAACAGACCACCCTCTATCGAGATACCACTCTGCAAGAGGCGGTGCAGGGTCTTGTGCCAGAAGGCAGTTATGTTATCGTTGGACAGACCGATACGGTCTATCAAATCCGTATTAGTAGCCTCATTGGGGGATTTGCCGATAAGACCAAAGGCTTGGTGCGTGGGGCATGTGGGCTTGTGCCGATGGTGATTGCGCCGTAGTTTTTGCCACCATATCCAATCGTCCAAAATTAGCCGGTGATACTCACTACCGATAGGCTATTGTTATCGTCTATCTTCCCCAATTGCCGAAAGTGCTGTGGGGCAACCCCTGTGAGGCGCTTAAAGGTTTTGCTAAAGGCAAATGAGGATGAATAGCCGAGTCGTTGCGCGATTTGCTCTAATGTGATAGTCTCATCATCACCTAACCATGTGGTTGCCAGTTGCACCCGCCAGCGTGTGAGATATTTCATCGGTGGCTCACTGACCATGCTGGTAAATTTTTCCACAAAGGTGGAGCGTGACATCATGGCGATTTGTGCCAATTTGTCGAGTGTCCAATGATAATCGGGCTTGCCGTGTATGGCATGAAGCACTTTGCCAATGTGCGGGTCATATAACGCCCCAAGCCATCCGCCTTCACCCGTTTGGTGCTGGTCAATCCAAGACCGCATCACCATGATAAACAGCACATCCATCAAACGGCTAATCACCGCTTCATACCCCGGACGCTTACCTTCTGCTTCTAAACTAATGCCATGAAATGCCATTGCCAGCCAATAAATTGGTTGCCCGTTGTCGTTATTCACATGAATGATAGTCGGTAATAACGAAAAAATCGGATAGGCGATATTTTGCTCTGCCCGAAATTCGCCATGCACCAATAGGGTCGGTGAACGATTTACATTGACGGGCAATAGGCGATAGTGCTTGACGTTGGATACCACGACCAAATCGCCTTGTGAGAGCATCACTGGTGGATGAGGGTCATCCAACTGGAGTAGACATGCGCCTTCTTGCACAAAATGAATGGCACTCCCGAGTGTGGCGTTGGGGGATAATTGCCAATCGCCAACCATGTGGTCAGAGCGAAATAACTGGGGCTTGATGCGAACAGCGTGTAGTACATATTTTAGGGCATCCATCAACATCCCTTTCTTCTCGGACGATTGGACATGCACGGCGGTTGCACAAACATTTTGTGCATGGCGTGTATTTTTTATAATAGCGTGAATAGTCGAATCGTTCAAATAATCGGAAGGCAATTGACGATGAGTATCGAATGGTTATTGTTCGTGGTGTTGGTGGTGGTCAATCTCATCAATTTGGGGGTGCAACTATACATCCATTTTGAGGCATACCCCGTGATGCAGGCGGTGGGCAAAGCCGAATTTTCTGATTATCTCAAAGAATATGAAAATCGCCTATTAGTGCCGTTGATGTTGCCCTTTGTCATCACTATTTTGAGCAATATCGCCCTAATTTTTGTCCGTCCAGAAGTTGTGCCTGTCGTGGCGGTGATTGTGGTATTGGTCATCAATTTGTCGGTGGGGTTTGTATCGGTGATGATTGCCACGCCTGTGTATAACCGTATTGCAGAGGCAAAAGAGGCAAGTGGCGCAAATATGGCATCACTCATGAAGATTAATTTGCTCCGTTTGGGGTTGACCATTGTGAGCAATGCGGTGCTGGTGGTGATTTTATATTTGATTTTGGCTGGTCTGGTATAGATAAAAATAGCCCATAGGGACGGGTTTGCCGTCCCTATTTTTGGGCATAGGCATCGTTTAGGAGCAATGAGAGGGTATAGATGCCCAAATCGAAATCATGGCTAAAATCTATGGGCATGAGCCAATACCGTGTACCAGCCATATCACACTTTTTATAGATAACGGGCAAGACTAATTTCCCCTGTTCGGCAAAAAATTCGCGCTCGGCGTTGACCGCAAGGTCTTTGAGCGCATGAGGCGACATCACCGCCAACATCAATCCACTACATTTGAGCGCATTTCTCACTGCGACATGCCACTCTTCTTCTTCATCCACATCGGTCATATCTAACCATGCGCGTAATCCCTGCCCACCGAGTGTTTCCATCAGATTAAAAGCAAAGAGTTCATCGGCGCGGGTATAACTGATGAACATACCTTGTGAGGCACAACGGCGCACTTCTTGAATATTGGTGAGTTGGGCAATGCCTTTTTTGAGGTAGGTGTCATCGGGGCGGGTATTCATGGCTTTGCGGAGGGCAATGCGTTTTTGCTCTGGCGAATTAAACCGCGAAATCACCTCATCTATATCAAAACGACTATCGGCATTTGGCTTTTGTGTGCGATTGTTCATGGCAATTTTAGCATCCCAAAATAAACAATTTTCTAACTGCTATCTTACCACAGGAAGCCGTGATGAACTGTGAGGATTTTGATAGAGGGTACTCAATGCCTATGCGCCCCATTCCTGCGCTAGGAGCGAATAGACGGCGTGGTCGGCGTATGCCCCATTTATCCACTCCGATTCGCGCTTGATTCCCTCGTATACAAATCCAAGCCGTTCTGCAACAGCACGACTGGGCAAATTTGTCACCATACACTGAATTTCGATGCGATGGACATTTTCTTCATGGATAAGTGCCGATATAACCTGTTTGCAGGCGTTGGTGATAATCCCCTGACCTGTGAACGATTGCCCCAGCCAGTAGCCAATTTCGGATTTAGTCCCCTCACGGTTGATGCCATGACACACCAACCCGCCGACCAATGTCGTGCCTTGCCATAATCCGCCATGAAAGCCATCACCCACCGCCAATTTATTGGCAAAGCGGGTGATTAACCCTTCTGCATCGGCTATGGATTGAATTTTTCCCGACCAGCGCAAGCGTGTGTCGAGATGTTGACGATTGTCGCTGATGAGCGCGAACATCGCGGGTGCATCGGCACTCACAAACGGGCGCAGAATGTTTTTTTCGTCAACTTGTATGGGAAATTCCATGTAAGAAGCCTTTCACGACTTGGAAATATAAATCGCGTTGGGTGGTGGCGGGGGAATGTCCTGCACCATGAAATACATAATGTACCGCGTTGGGATATAATTCGCGCACCTTCTCGCGTACAACTTCATCGAATGTCGCATCGTTATCCGACTCTAGCACGTAAATATGCCCTGTCCACGAATCTAAATCATCGGCAGAAAAATGATAATTGGTATGAAAATCCATAAGGCATTGCTGGGTACTCATCAAATCGGCTTTATTGAGCCGTTGGGAATAGAGTTCATCTATAAAAGCACGGGTGATGAGGGCATGTTCATCATTGGGGGCAATCGTTTCGACCATCCATGCTTTTGCACCCGCCATCGCTTCATCATCGGGGAGGGGGAGCATCATCTCTAGTGCAGATAAATAGCGTTGGGCATAGTCCATGTTGGGGAGGGTGGTGGTGGAAATAATGAGTTTGTCTACCCATGATGGATGTTTGCGGACAAATACCTGCGCCAGCATCCCACCAAATGACCCGCCTATCACATGCGCTTTGGATAACCCTTCTGCACCTAATATGGCAGTGAATCCGTCTACCAAATCGGACATGGTAGTCACCGATGGATAGGTGGGCGCGATGACATAAAATTCATTAGATAGCATAGGAATATTTTCGTAGGCGGCATCTGCCACCCGTAACCCACCCACCAATAACAATAACGGAGGATGCGATTTATCCCCCGCTACCAGATAGTCCCATGTGACCCCATTATGGGTAATTGTGCGCGGGGGATGATTTTGGCGAAAATTAGCGAGTGCCTCGCGTTGATGTGCTGGGACTTCGGTATAGATTTGGTCGAATGTTCGGGTATCCATCGTTATTTTTCCTTATGATGCAAATATGATGCAAATAAATCGGCTAAATTCACGGGCGCATTGAGTGTTTTGGATGTGAACGCTTGGGTGCTGTCATATAACCCCTGACGGCGCAAAAATCCGTCTTGGCGGATATACACCTCGATGAATTGTTCTTCGGGGTCTACTATCCAATATTCACCCACCCCATGTTGCTCATATAAATCAAATTTTGTGCCTCTGTCTTTGGCAGAGGTCTTTGGCGAGAGGATTTCTACCACAAAATCGGGCGCACCGTGCAAATAACCGTCATCCATGAGGACGCATTGGTCGTTATCGGGATTTATCCAAAAAATATCGGGTTGGACAACCATCCCTAATGCGAGATGAATATCAGTGGGGGCGCTACGGAGTTGTCTGGGATGAAAATGCCGTAATAGAAAAGCGAGTATTGTCATTGATACTTCTTGATGCACATCTTTTGGTGCTGGCATATTCCCCTCTTGCCCGTCATACACCAACAATTCGCCATCAATCAATTCCATGTGGATATTGGTCTCTGGCAATTGCATATATTCTTCGACCGTGATTTTTCTTTTTTCGCGCAACACTTCGAGAATGGCTTGGGGTAATTGGTTCATGGGTTACATCCTTATCATGGGCTTTTCATGGCAAGCCCCTACAATGCTGGTGGATTATGGGTATCATGCCCCTACACATCCTATTATATCGCATTTACAATTCTGACCATGCGAATAATTATCTTACTCATCACGATCATATTTTTAGGCGCGTTGGCGTGGGATGCCTATCCCCCATTACGCGGTGGCGGTGGCTGGCAATGGGCGTATGATTTGCCCGTTGTGTGGGATGGCGTGTGGATACTGGCGGTGCTACTGGCGGGATATTTGCTCTCGGCGGGTATTTTTCGGCGGATAAAAGCGGGTGCATTGCCAACCATCGTGTGGACAATTTTTGCCACCGTCATTTTGGGGATAGGGGTGGTGGGGGTGCGTGGCGATGCGGGATTTTTGCTATTCACGCGCACCGTATCCCCTGTGCAGACGGGCGCAAGCACTATCGCGGTAGATTTTATGGCGCGGGATGGTGTGCCATATACCCTGCAAAATTGGACAACCGTCATGCGTGAGGCATTGCCCTCCAATATCATCCATTTCACCACCAGTCCGCCCGCACAAGCATTGGTGCATGTGGGGGTGGCAAATCTCACCGAGTCGTGGACAGATTTGAGCATGGCGTTGCGCCCGAATCAGTGTAGCAATAAGACGATTATGCGCTATACGGCGGGTGAAATTAACGCAGTGGGGGTTATTGGCATGTTAATGCCCTTATGGATGGCACTCGGCGCGATTCCGTTTTATGGCGTGGCGAAAATGCTCACCGATGATAAAAAAATAGCCTTGCGCTTACTCCAGTGGTATCCACTCATCCCGACTATGCTCCTCTTTTTGCCCACATGGAATAGCCTCTATCCGCCATTGTGCCTCTTGGCATTTTGGGGACTGATTCGTGCGGTCAAAGCCGAAAAATGGCGCTCCGCGCTAGGGGCGATTTTGGCGGGGTTGGTGATGTCATTCACGACATTCCTCAATTTTGCCGTGTTGCCCATAGTGCTGTTTTTTGGATTATTCACACTCGGTTATGCCATTTTTATCAGTAAAAAATGGACGCGGGCGGTGGTGATTGGGGCGTGGTTTGGGCTGGGATTATCGGCGCTGTGGGTGATATTTTGGCTCATATCGGGGTTCACGCCACTGGATATTTTCCGTGTGACATTTGAAGCACATAAAGACCTTGTACAGCGCAATTATTGGGAATGGCTGATATTGCACCCCTATGACACCCTGATATTTGTGGGGTTGCCTATCGCGGGATTGTTTTTCTGGGGGATTGCCAAAATTTGGGGGGTGAAAAAATCGGATTTATCCGCGTATCACCTCATGGCGATAAGCCTGCTCATCACCTTTTTGCTGGTGAACATCAGTGGCATTGTGCAAGGCGAAAATGGTCGCATCCTCAGTTTTTATGCCCCGTTCTTTTTATTGGCAGGTGGTGTGGTTTGGATAAACCAAAAGCGCACATGGGATTTACCCCTCATGGGGGCGCAATCGCTCACCGTGTTGATTATGGCGACGGTGCTATCGGTTGTGCCACTGGATTTGAACCCGACACCCACCGCGCCCCGCACCGATTTTTATACCATGACGGGTATGGAGTGGTTGCCCCTGAACGCGCAATTTGCCAGTGAAAATTATCGGGGTGATTTTACGTTGGTGGGGCATCGGTTTGTGGCGGATTTATCGCAACAAGCCATCACACTCGAAATTCAGTGGCAGGGTGTAGGACAAGTGGAGCGTCCCTATCAATTTGAGATTATCGCCACTGCCGAAAATGAGACCGATGGACAAGTGGTATCTGCGCCATACAGATGGTACGCCCAATTTGAAAATTATTTACCCACTTGCTGGAGAAATGGTGAGACCGTGTTGGACATTAACGTGATTCCCCTGCCAGAGGTGCGCGATGCGGTAATATGGCGCTTGGAATTGAGGGCGATAGATGAAAGGACGGGGGATGTGATGTGGGTTACTTTGGCGGACGGGACACAATCGGATAGGGTGATACTCGCGCCTGTGCGCTATCCATAAAGGGATTATAGGGGTAAAAATGTGACCTTATTTTGCCATTCATTGGCAGAACTGGCTTGTGCAATGGTGAGTAAATCATCAATAACATCTCGAAAAGGTAGTGTATCTTTGACAATGATGACCCCCTTTAAAAGTAATCCATCTATAAGACGTTGATTGGCGTGGGTTGGCATGGTTTTAGCATCATGTGAAAGCAGAATATAATCATGCTCTGTTGCCCATGCCAATAAATCTGGGTCAGGTGCTTGATACATTTCTGTGTCTTGTACGCGGATAATTTCAATTTGAGGATATTCGCGCCGAAGCCCTTTGATAATTTTACCATTAAAATTTTCATCAGCTAGGAATTTCACTTGCCCCTCACATTGGTATCACGCCAAGCACGCATTCGTGCCAATAACACTTGATGTTCTTCAGTATAGTTTTGCTCTGTGTGTTGTTGGATTGCTTGAAAATCTTTTCCTGCTTGGTGAACATAAGTATCTACTTCTGCCCGATGGCTCAAATAATAGGCGATAACCGCATAGACATCTGCTAACGATAAAGTCGAATAGCTTTCGATGATTCCTTCGGCACTTTCCCCCCGATTAAACGCATTTATTACCAATTCTAATAAAACACGGGTTTTACTGATGCGAATTTGTCCGTTTTCATCGGTGTAGATAGGGATGTCTAATGTAATTGGTGTAGCAATCATAAATATATCCTTTCAAAAGATTATACTACGAAAACGGGCGAATATGTCACTATCCACCCGTTTTTATCACCTAAAATCCATCGTTATTATCGTCTTTTTTGTCCCAGTTAATCGGATTTTGGGGCGGTTGTTGGGGTGGATATTGTGGCGGTGGCGCTCCATAGGGATTTGGTTGATTCCCATACGGATTTTGTACAGGCGGTTGTTGATAGGGTGGGGTTTGGTTGGGTGGATATTGCCCGTATGGGGGTTGTTGTGGCTGACCAAACACTCCCATCACAGGTGGTTGTTGCCCATATTGTGGTTGACCATACTGTTGCCCGTATTGTGGTTGACCATAGGGAGTATATCCCTGTGGAGGTATCCCGTAGCCTTGCATAATGGCTTGGGGTGTGCGTTTTCTGCCCATGCCGACAAGGGTGGTCAAAATGGTCATGAGTGCGCCAACGATAGACCCTCCAACCATCAATATCATGCCTGTGCCTGGGGGAATTTGCTCTATCAAGCGACGCACGATATCCCATTGGAGTAGGCTAGGGCGTTGTAGGACATCTGCAACGTTATATTGCCCAATCGTAAAGGCATAAAAACTAAAGGCGATGCCTAGTGGGATGAGGATATACATAATGGGGACAATCAGTAGTCTGAGGATACCCGCAAAGAAGCCAATATATTGCCTACCCCGAAACATTGCCCGCAAAATAGAGGCTAATGCGCCAAGCCCATATAACCCCGCAATGACCAAATAGCCATATAAGGCATAAAACGGGGCGAGGATTGCCAATGCGCGTGAATCACTCTGCTGATTATAGAGTACAGAGACAACCAACGGTGCAGTCGCTTCGTTGACAATACGGCTTGCGGTTGTGGTTTCTAAGTCGGCGCTGGTATTGCGTAGCGTATTGGGTATATTCAGAAATGGTATTCCAAAAAAGCCGGTGACAATCGCCACCGCGCACATGATATAGACAATTCCAGTGATAAAATCAAGTGTGCCAAATTGCCGTTGGGGTTGCATTTGCATAGGTTGAGGAGGATACATAGGTGTTTGCTCCTGATAGTGAGTAGATGTATTTTTTATTCTATCGCTAAACCGAATTTGCCACCACTCAGATTGGTTATTCAAAAGCGGTACGAACACCGTTACAATTCATATAGGGACGGCGATGGGTCATTTCTACAACTAATGGTAGTTGTAGGGACATGATATATCGTGTCTTTTAATACAAAGGATGTGAATGGTGATAGTAGATATTGTTTTTACAGCGTTGGCAATTTTTATATTGCGGGTGGTGAATTATGCCATCGGCACGGTGCGGATGATTGCCATCACGCGCAACCTCAAATTTTTGGCGGCAGTTTTAGCGGCAATTGAGGCACTGGTGTTTGCATTGGTGATAGCGGGTGTGGTGAGTGATTTAGATAATCTTATCAATCTCACCGCCTATTGTCTGGGGGCATCTGTGGGCAGTTATGTGGGCATGATTATCGAGGCAAAATTGGTGCGCGGGTATATGATTGCCAATGTATTTGCCAATGGCGATGGTGAGATGTTGGCATCGAAATTGCGTGATGCGGGTTTTGGGGTGACGACTACCCAAAGTCATGGGCGGGATGGCATTGTGACCACCATCCGTAGTGTGCTAGATAAACGCGATATGAAGCGGTTTAATGCCCTTGTCACCGAGATTAAGCCAGAGGCATTTTTGGTGGCAGAAGAAGCGCGTGGGGTGCAACGCGGGTGGTTGGGTGTTGGTAAAGGCGGGCGTGCTGTCGGCTGATTGTCGCAAATATCGGTTAAATCGTGTAAACTTACCGAAATATGGGGATATAAGGCGATAGTGCGTTGTAGTTGAATGTGCGCTAGAATAAAAATACGGAAAATAAAAGCGATAACAACCACATAAACACTCAACAATTATTCGCTTAAGTGAGCGGGCTAAACTGCTGATAGAACGCTTAGGTGATAGCAAAAAAGTGGAATGTCTTGATGGAAAAAACTGTCGAAGTGCGTAAAACATACAAATACCGACTGTATCGCAATAACAAAGTTGATGGTTCGATTCATCAGCAAATTAATGTTGCTGGTATGATTTGGAATCACGCACTCGCACTGCAAAAGCGTTACTACCAATTAACAGGCAAATACATCCCGTTATTCGTTATGCAAAAACACATCGCCAAACTGCGGATGCGTCGGTCTAAATATGCGTATTGGAAAGTTTTAGGGTCGCAAGCAGTTCAAGAAATACTTGAGCGCCTTGATGAGGCGTATGCCCGTTTTTTCAAAAAGCAAGGCGGACTGCCACGTTTCAAAAAGGTGAAGAAATTCAAATCGTTTGTTTTGAAACAGGCGGGGTGGGATGTGCTAGACAAACAAGCAGGCAAAAAGTATCGTAAAATCCGCATTGGAAAGAAAATATACAAATTTGTTTATCACCGCCCGTTAAATGGTGAAATAAAAATGGTTACAATCAAGCGCGATACGGCGGGGCGATTATGGGTGTGTTTCAGTGTCATTGAGAAAATGGCTATCCCAGAACCTATCAGCACGGGTAAAATCGGCGGTTTTGATTTTGGTTTGGCAGATTTCTTGACGACCAACAACGGTGCAACCATTGCATCGCCACAGTATTATAAGCGCGACTTGCCCCGTTTACGCGCCATTCAAAGGCGTGTTTCGCGTAAGATTAAGCAAAGTAACAACCACAAAGCGGGTATGTGGCACATGAGCCACCGTCATATTCGTATAGCAGACAAACGCTTAGACTGTCATTTTCAATTAGCGCATGATTTGTGTGACCAGTATGATGTGATGGTGTTTGAGGACTTAAACCTCGATGCCATGAAGCGTCTTTGGGGACAGAAGATAAGCGATTTAGGGTTTGCACAGTTTGTCAAGGTACTCGATTGGGTTGCCTTGAAGCGTGGCAAGCGAATTATCAAAATAAGCCGTTGGGAGCGTACAACGGGCAAATGTAGTCGTTGCGGTCATACGCAAAAGTTAGAACTATCTGACCGTGTTTTTAAGTGTAAGCGTTGTGAGAACACGTTGGGGCGTGACCACAATGCGGCAATCAATATTTTAGAGGCGGGACATCGCCTCATACTGTCTCAGTCAACCGAAGTCCTTGCCAATAGCGAGGCAGTTGGTGTTAACGGCAGAAGCCCCTGCTTTTAGGCATGGGGAGTATGTCATGGTTAATTTTGTGTGATTTGTGTGGCGGGGGATGACCAACTGTGCAATGGTATTTTCCCCCATGTGCCAACCTATTTTTGGCGCTGATGAAGGAGTATGGAATGGCAAAAGGCATCACCAAAGAGCAGTTACTCGACTGGTATCGTCAAATTGTCCTCATAAGGGAATTTGAGGATAAGTGTGACCATTTGTATCAAGAGAAAAAAATCACTGGGGTGTATTTGCATCTCTATAGCGGACACGAGGCGACAGGGGTCGGTGCAATTGCCAATTTAGAACCACGCGACCATGTGATTACCGCCTACCGTGACCATGGCACCGCCATCGCACGAGGGGTAGACCCCAACCAGATTATGGCAGAGATGATGGGCAAGCGCACCGGTGTGAGCGGTGGTAAGGGTGGTTCGATGCACTTGGCATCTCGCGCACATAATTTTTGGGGTGGGTATGCCATTGTCGGCGGTCATCTTCCGTTGGCGGCTGGCATTGCATTAGAGGCGCAATATAACGAAACTGGCGCGGTGGTGTTGTCTTTTATTGGCGATGGCGCGACCAATAACGGGTATTTTCATGAATCGGTCAATCTGTCTGGCGCGTGGAAATTGCCCGTTGTATGGTTGATTGAAAACAACTTTGTGGCGATGGGAACACGGGTAGAAGATTCTACCGCCCAAACCGAATTGCATAAACGGGCTATTGGCTATGGCATTAAAGACATGGGACGTGTGAATGGTCAGGATGTGGTAGAGGTCTATGAAACAGTCCAAGAGGCGGTTGCTTATGCCCGCGAAAATGGTCCTGTCTTGATAGAATCACTCACCTATCGGTATAAAGGGCATGGTGTATCCGATAAGACCTATTCAGAACGCTTTGGCGAGGAATTGCGCGAGTATAAAGAAAATCGTGACCCTATCACCTTGTTGGCAAATCGGTTGAATAAGCAATATAAAAATATTCAACCAGAATTGGATAAGCTCCAAGCCGATGCGGTGCGTATTGTCGAAGAATCCGTCACGTTTGCGCTCAATAGCCCAGACCCCACCTATGAAGATTTGATTGCCAATATTTACGTTGAGGAGTAAGACACATGGCGGTAAAAAATATCCCAATGCGTGAAGCCCTACGCCAAGCCTTGCGCGAAGAAATGCTCCGCGATGGACGGGTGTTTGTGATGGGGCAAGAGGTTGGTGAATGGCAAGGGACACATCGTGTGACGATGGGTTTATTAGAAGAATTTGGCAAAAAACGGGTGCGCGATACACCCATTAGCGAAATGGCAATCGCAGGCTCGGCAGTTGGGGCGGCGATGGCGGGTTTGCGCCCTGTGGCGGAACTCATGACCATCAATTTCGCCTTTTTAGCGTTGGATGCCATTGCCAATCATGCGGCAAAAATCCATTATATGTTCAATGGACAGTTCACGGTGCCAGTCGTCTTTCGGGCGGCATCGGGTTGGGGCAATCAGGCGACTGCGACTCACTCGCATACACCAGAGCCGATATTTGCCCATTTTAATGGGTTATATGTCGGTTGCCCATCTACCCCTGCCGATGCCAAAGGGATGCTCAAAGCCTCTATTCGCAGTAATAACCCCGTGTTATTCACCGAAAGCATCGCACTATATGCCAAACCCGGTCCCGTCTCTGATGATGAAGATTTAATTTTGCCCATTGGCAAAGCCGATATTAAGCGTGAAGGAAAGCATGTCACCCTCGCCACCTATGCGCGTGGTGTGGAATGGTCACTTGCCGCCGCCAAAGAACTCGAAAAAGAGGGAATTGAGTGCGAAGTTGTGGATATGCGCTGGTTGCGTCCACTCGACACCGAGACGCTATTTGAGAGTTTCAAAAAGACCAATCGTTGTGTGGTGGTCGAAGAATCGCTCCCCATGTATAGTTTTGGTAGTGAAATTGCGGCGCAATTGCAAGAGAATATGTTCGATTATATGGATGCACCCATCAAACGGGTACATTCGATGGATGTGCCATTTCCCTATGCGCGGGAGATTGAACTGATGGCGCTCCCCAACGCCCAAAAAGTGATAGATGCCGTAAAGGAGATTCTATAAAATGTCAGACGCGATTAAATTAACGACTGATGGCACGCTTCTCAATTGGCTAAAAGCCGTTGGTGATAGTGTGAAGGCGGGAGAAATTGTCGCCGAATTTGAAGCCGATAAAGCCACTGTAGAGGTGGAATCCACCGCCAACGGGGTTATTTTGGAACTCAAGGCAGAAGTGGGTGATGAACTCAAAGAAGGCGTGATTATCGCTATTGTGGGGGCGGCAGGCGAAGCATCTGCATCTGCACCTACCCCATCCGCCGTCACCAATGGCACAAACGGTACAAATGGAAGCGCCACACCAAAACCGACCAGCGCCCCATCATCCAGCCAACCAGTGGTGGCATCCACCACGCCAGAAGGACGGGTAAAAGCCTCACCGTTGGCGCGGAATGTCGCCGCCGATAAGGGCATAGACCTGTCTACTGTGGCAGGGACGGGACCCGGTGGGCGGATTGTGCGTGCTGATGTCGAAAATTATCAACCATCGTCTGCACCAGCACCATCTGTTGGCAAGTCAGAATCGCAACCTGTGGTGAGTGTTGGCGGACGTAACACCTATGGCACAATTCCCACCGATGATGTCGAAATTCTTGATGTCAGTCGTATGCGCCGTGCCATTGCCGATAACACCATCATCAGCAAGCAAATGACTCCGCATTTTTATGTCACGGTATCTATTGATGTCGCGCCATTGCTCAAATTGCGTAGCCAAATCAATGCCAATTTAGAAGGCGATGCCAAAATCAGTGTGAATGACCTCATCGTCAAAGCCACTGCATTGGCACTCCGCAAATTCCCCAACCTGAATAGTCATTATTATGGTGATAAAATCGTCCGCCACACCCGTATCAATATCGGGATTGCGGTGGCATTGCCCAATAACGGCTTGTTGAATGTGGTCGCCAAAGATGCCGATAAAACGGCTCTGAGCGCGATGGCTGTGGCGAATAAAGCCATGTTTGAGCGTGCGCGTGAGGGCAAAATCAAGCCAGATGATATTAAGGGCGCGACCTTCACCGTGAGCAATTTGGGACCCTACCAAGTGGATAGTTTTTCTGCGATTATCAGCCCACCAGAGGCGGGTATTTTGGCGGTGAGTTCTGCCAAAAAAACCCCGATTGTGTTGGAAGACGGCACAATTGGCGTGGGGGAACGCATGAATATCACCCTCAGCGTAGATCACCGTGTGAGTGATGGGGCAGAAGGGGCGCAGTTCATGGTCGAATTGCGGTCACTCATCGAAAATCCGATGCGCCTGCTGGTGTGATGGATACAGAGCTATAGTAGACGATAAAACGGGCAGAAATGTCCGTTTTTTGTTTATAATGATATATAATGCCCATAAACGAGTGAAGAGGAAAATAATGATGAATAACAAAGAATTGCATATTCATGATGAGCAAATCATCGAAAAACTGACGACTATTGCCAAACTTCAAAATCGGACAGTTGAAGATATGTTGGATATTGTGTTACATGATTGGATAGAAGACTAGGAAGACTATATGCGTAATAATCCGATACTGCAAATGATTGCTTCCGCCGATGAATTAGGTGCTATCGCTGATAGAGATGATATATCTGAGCATTTTGATGAGTTATTGCGCGAAATGATAGCAAACGATGAAGATTATGGCTATTAATCAACCGATGCTTTGCATTTTCTTCTCGCACATATAACGCATAAAATCTGGTTTATTTCGCTTGACGCAAGGCTTCCTCATGTGCCGATTGGACATTTTTCTCGTTCAATGTCACACCCATAGCACTTTTGCCACTTTTTTGGAGTAACCGCGTAAATATCTCAAATATCCTGATGCGACTTTGTTGTTGCAGTGAATATAAAATGGTGGGTCTAAGCCGATTATCAGATACTTTTGTCAGACTACTCATGACGGTTTGAATCGTCACCATCGTTGGGCTAATGCCTTTCTCTAATATCAACAGAAACGCCACTTTGGTCTGGTTATCTTTTACCCCATCGGCATCCGTGAGGTGCTTGAGCATGATTTGTTTGCCCTCATTAAAGATGAAATTAGAATTTCTCATGGTGAGTTCTACGGTGTAATCAATCGCAATTATCACGGTGGGGGTGTCGTTCATCATCTGCTGAAAGACAAAAAAGCGGACATTTTCGTTATCTGGCAGGTGTTTATCTTCTATATAGCCGAGTTTAGATAATTCTTCTAGGATATTTTCTTGTCTTTCGTTTGTCATGAGTTGCACCCCTTATTGATGAATTTATATCGTCTAATTGGTACTATTATAGCCTGTTTTGCCAAAAATTGTCATAAGCCCGTCTATAAATTATGACAGAATACGCCCCAATTTCCTGATAATCGGCATACATCAGAAAAATCGGGTTATAATTATTTTTGTGGGGCGCAACGAGGAAATAATACCATGACCATAGGTCTCACTGCACATGATTTTCGGTCTGCCATTCATGCACTCGGTATTTCTGGGCGGGTTGTTTGTCTGCATAGTTCATTACAGAGATTTGGCAGAATCAACGCCCCATCGCCTCAAGGGGCGGCACAATTGATTATCAATGCCTTTTTATCTGAAGGCTGTACCGTCTTAGTTCCCACATTTTCGCGGATATTCGAGGTATTTCCGCCTCCATCTGCCATGTTTATCCCACATAATGCCCTAGACATCAAAAATATCCATCGGCTGTGGTATGACTATTTGGTGGCGGTGCGTTATGAATATAAAGCACCGCATTTTACCCCCCAAGTGCAGGCGCTAGATATAAAAGACATGGGGATTATCCCCACCACACTGGTTCAGATGGAGGGGCATGTGCGAGGTAATCACCCGCTCATGTCGTTTTCTGCGATTGGTGATAAGGCAGAATCGCTGGTTGCCACACAGACCCCCCAAGATGGTTATGCGCCCATGCGCGAACTCATTGCCCAAAACGGGGTGGTGGGGTTATTGGGGGTGGGATATGAGCGTATGTCGTTGCTTCATTATGCCGAAAAAGTGGCGGGTAGGCGCTTATTTATCCGTTGGGCATCGGATGAGCATGGCGAAATTATCAATGCCGAAGTGGGCGGATGTTCAAACGGGTTTGGCAAATTTACATCGGCACTCAATCCATTGGCAAATTTGGCGATTGTGGGCAAAAGTTTATGGCGGTTTTTTGAGGCACAACCACTGGTAGAGCGTGCTAGTGACCTCATCCGCAAGACACCGACCATCACCCAATGCGATAACCCGTCTTGCCCGTTTTGCAGAGATGTGCTATCACAAAATTTGCCATCGGACTAATATAAAATCTGGCTTGCCAAAACGGAAAATTAGTTCTATGCTAATGACACAATCGCACGCAAACAACTTTTATACACACGAGGGATAATTCGATGAGCGAAAAACGCCGTATTTTTATTTCGTATGCCAGAGAAGATTCGGTGGATTTGGCGTATAAATTGCGCGATAGTCTGATTGGTGCGGGTCATAACGCATGGATGGATACCTCAGAAATCCATGTGGGCGCGAGCTGGTCACGCGATTTGGAAGATGCCATCGAGCGGAGTGATATTGTGCTGGCGTTGTTGAGTGCTTCATCGTATGTGTCTGATATTTGTCGTGCAGAGCAGATGCGGGCTATTCGCAAAAACAAGCGCCTATTGCCTGTTTTGGTACAAGGTGATTCTGACCGTCCGATTTATCTGGAGAACATGCACTATCTGGATTTTTCGGATATGAGCCAATTTGATACGCTCCTCACCCCGCTTATTGATTATATCGAAACGGGAAAAGTGCCGTCTAGCATGGTTGCCCCAACCGCAGGCATGATGCCCACGACGGTAGCATTGCCCCCAAAAATGCGGATGACCGCGCAATCTGCGCCACCCACAACCACATCACTCAAACGGGATGTGCGGGCATTTCGGCGTTATATTGCCGATTTACGCGATGAATCGTGGCTAGGGGAACGGCATTGGTGGACATACTACCTGTTTTTTTATACCGATATGCCCACCGCCATCGAAATCCTCAAGCAGGGTGTGATTCATCCGCCATTAGACAAATCCACCGCCAAAACCCGCTATTGGGAACGCACCGTGCGTCTACATTTTCGCCCCCGTGTGCCAGATCTATTTGGTGCAGAAGGGATTCGCCCGCGTGATATGAAACCCAAATCCTATTGTGCTATGCCTGTTTTTTTTGTATTCGATTTAGAAAACTTGCTCATCCAAGCCGATACGCGCTTTAGTGAGGGCGATGTGTTGCTCAATCCCAAGACATTTAAATCTGCTACTGCCTTTCGGGATATGCCCTTTGAGATGATTTATCATGATTCGTGGTTTAACCCCGATGAACGCGATGAAATTTTGTCTGCACGGCGGGCGCAAGTGATTGTCCCAGAGCAATTGCCTCTCACACACCTACGCCATATTTGGTGTCGGTCAGAGGCAGAATACGAAACGCTCTATCAGATGTTGCCATCGGAATTATGGTCACAATATGGGTCGAAATTATCGGCACGCACCGATTATGACCTCTATCATCGGCGTTGGCTGTATGTGCAACAAGTCGAATTGAGCCTAGAAGGGGCGCTTTTTGAGTTTCATCCCTGCCATGATACCGATGCCGAAGAGTGTAATCCGTTTGATGTGCGCCTAGAAATAACGACTGGCGCAGATGCTTTGCAGATAGATTTGGGCGAAATGACGATTGGCAAGGAATTGGCGGTAGATTTGACTACCTATGGCTTGGCAGATGGCTATGACATTAAATTATTCTTAGACGACACGCTCGCCTATTATGGACAACATCACCCCAAATAGCGGGGGAGTCGCCCCAACAACGGCATAAATGGGTTATAATAGGGAGATGAATCTTAAGAATGTAGTAAGCATCCCCATGCCTAAAGGCAGGAGCTTTGAATAGCCCCACCCCAGTGCTTACCAGTCTCAGCCAGCAATGGCACCTTTATGGGTGAATATATAGGCACTTCGGAGTGCTTCACCAGCCCCGAACACTGCGGTGAACGATTAAACAGGTCGAAATGGGAGTAGGGACGCGATTAATCACGTCCGTACCGTTCACATACAAAACCATCCGATAACATTGACGCGGTGACCGTAACTGCCGTAAGACGAGAACCGAAAGGTAGCTTTCATCTTATGCAACGTGTATTTGTACTCGACAAAAATAAAAAACCACTCATGCCCTGCAATCCTGCACGGGCTAGGCGGTTACTAAAATCGGGGAAAGCGGCAGTGTATTGCCGTTATCCATTCACAATTATCCTGAAAGACCGTGAAGGTGGTGACATGCAACCCATACAGGTCAAGATAGACCCCGGTAGCAAAGTGACAGGTATAGCCGTTGTCGTTGAATTCAAACGGGGATTGTGTTGTGTATGGGCGAGTGAATTGCCCCATCGTGGCGGGCAAATTCGTGACGGGTTACTCAGGCGCAGGCAATTACGCAGAGGACGCAGAACGCGCAAATTGCGCTACCGCCAAGCAAGATTTGATAATCGAAAACGCCCCGATGGCTGGCTCGCACCGTCTCTCATGAGCCGTGTATATAACATTGAAACATGGGTGAAACGATTGATGCGTTATATACCCATCACTCACTTGGCGATGGAATTGGTCAAATTCGATACACAGGCGATGGTCAAACCTGAAATTAGGGGTGTTGACTACCAACAAGGTGAATTATGGGGTTATGAAGTGCGGGAATATCTACTCGAAAAATTTGGTCGCAAATGTGTGTATTGTGACGCAAAAAATGTGCCACTCGAAATTGAACACATCATCCCAAAGTCACGAGGCGGAAGTAACCGTTTAAGCAATTTAACACTGGCTTGTCACCCCTGCAACCAGAAAAAGGGTAATCAAACCGCAGACGAATTTAGTTATCCGAATGTGCAGAAATTGGCAAAAATGCCACTCAAAGATGCGTCTGTTGTCAATGCCACACGCTGGAAATTGTACCAAACGTTACAAAGTTTTTGTTTACCAATTGAGATTGGCACAGGTGGTCGCACAAAGTATAATCGTGCGAGACAAAATTACCCCAAAACCCACTGGCTAGATGCCGTCTGTGTGGGTGAAAGTGGTCAAGTAGTTTTTGTCAGTCCCAATCACCAACCGTTAGTCATAAAAGCCGTTGGCAGGGGTAATCGGCAAATGACCAAACCTGATAAATATGGGTTTCCGCGTGCCACACGCCAACGCAAAAAAGTGTATTTTGGATTTCAGACGGGGGATATGGCTAAAGCGACTGTCACATCAGGCAAAAAAGAGGGTATTTATGTCGGCAAGGTGGTTGTTCGTGCGATTGGTAGTTTTAATATCACAATCAAGACAGGCACTATACAGGGCATCCATCACCGTTTTTTCAAAACGACTCACAAATCGGACGGCTACAGTTACATGAAAGGAGAGCGGGCGCTCCTCCCCATGCCTAAAGGCAGGGATATCAGCGCCTGAAATTTCCATGACAGGCACAACAGCAACCGCCCATATTGATAAACTCATCACCCATGCACGAGAATTGCGCCTGCGCGATGTTTCTGGTGCTATTGCGTTGAGCGAAGAAGCCTATCAACTTTCGACAGAGGGTGAATTTGCTTCTGCGCCATATATCAAAGGGCAAGCAGGAAGCCTGATTAACCTTGCTTTGTGCAATGCCCATTTGTCAAATATCCCCGAAGCACTCACGCAGACGCTCAATGCCCGTGCCTTATTTCGGGTGATTGCCGATGTTCAGGGCGAAATTTTGGCGTTGATTTTGCTAGGCGGGATGAATCAGGATTTGGGCAATTATCCCTATGCCCAAGAAGTGGCGCTAGAAGCTCTCAGCCTTGCAGAACGTACCAGCGATAAACGCTCACAAATTAGCGCCGCCAATATCATTGGGCTGGTTTATTTGCAGACGGGCAATGCCAATGAAGCCCTCAAATATTTTTATAAATGTTTAGATCTCAGTGCCGAATTGGGTGTTAAACGCTCGCGTGGGGCAGTATATATCAATATTTGCCAAGCCTATATCACCCAAAAACAGTATTCGCGGGCGATGCTTTATGCGCTTAAAGCCTTGCAACATTATCGTGAAATTAATTATCAGCAAGGCGAGGCAGAAGTCCTCACCGAAATTGGCAAAATTTATGAGGGACTCGGCAACGATATCCGCGCTCTATTGGTTTATGTGGAGTGTTTGGTAGAAGCACAACGCTCTGGCAATCAACGCGCAGAGAGTAGCGCCCTCGCCAGTTTGGGGCGGATTCATCTGCGCCAAAATGAATTGCCACAAGCCCTACGCTTATTAAACGATGCACTCCAATTGGCAGAGGCGGTCAGCGCCCCGCAATTATTGGGTGAAGTGCATCAGACTCTTGCCAATGCCTATGAAAAAGATGGCAATTTTGTGCAAGCCGTACATCATCTGAAGGAATATCATCGGGTGCATACCGACATTTTCAACGAAAATGCCGATACACGCCTCAAAAATTTGCAAGTCCTTCATCAAGTGGAGACTGCCCGCCAACAAGCCGAAATTCATCAACTGAAAAATATCCAACTCCAAGAAGAAATCAATGAAAGGCAAAAGGCACAAGAGGCGCTCACCGCCGCCAATGCCCAATTGCAACAAGAAATCAAACAGCGTGAACAACTGATTGATGATTTAGATGCCTATACCCATACTGTCGCGCATGACCTTAAAAACCCGTTGTCGTTGATTAATGGCTATACATCCCTCATCCTGATGTATTATGCCACAGCCATGCCCGATGAAGCGGTGGAGTGGATGCGTGCCATTGAGCATACAGGTGACAAAATGAACACCGTCATTACCGAGTTATTGCTCCTCGCACGGATTCATCAACAATCGGTGGATATGTTGCCATTAGCAATGGGCGAGATTATCGCAGAAGTGTATAGCCAACTGATTCCCAAAATTAATGAATTTGACGCAAAAATTGCTTTGCCAGAGCAATATCCGCTTGTTTTGGGTCATGCCCCATGGATTGAACAAGTGTGGATTAATTATATGAGCAACGCGATTAAATATGGTGGCAGACCTCCTAAAATCGAAATTGGGGTCACGCCATTGCCAGAAGTGGGCATGGTCAAATTTTGGGTGCGGGATAATGGTGATGGTTTAAGCCAAGAGTCACAAACCCAGTTATTTTCGCCATTTAAACGATTCTCTGAGCAAAAAGCTGAGGGGCATGGGGTTGGCTTGTCTATTGTGAAACGGATTGTAGAAAAACTCGGTGGTGAGGTCGGTGTGGTGAGCAGCGGCATAGCAGGTGAAGGCAGTGTATTCAGTTTTACCCTGCCAGCCGCGTTAGAAGAGATTGTGGTGGGGTCTGAGGGATAATTGACCAATTTTTGTGAAGAAATTTAACAATTATGTGTGACGATGATAAAAAATAAGTGGTCATCCCTATTTTAGAGGAATTTTATGTTTTCATCATTACGCACACGCCTATTAGCATCGTATTTATTGCTGTTGACTATCACCCTTGCGGTGATTGTTGGGGCGCTCCTGCTCACCACCAGCGCCCGCCCTGCGCCGACCAATCAGATATATGAACGGCTGTCTTCAATTGCGCGTGGACTAAATTTTTCTAGCCTGCTTGGGCGCGGACAGAACCCTAATTCTGGCAATTTGCAACAAACCCTCAATGATTTTGCGACCACCACTGGCTTACGTGTGATAGCCATCAATATGACCAGCCAAGTGGTGTTATACGATACCAATGCCTATTTTGCCATTGGCACACCGATTCGCATTGAAATGGATAACACACAAGACGATAATCCCAGATATATCGCTATGGCAGACCCTATCTATGGGTCATTTTCGCAAGAGGGCGTCCAATGGGTGTTTGCAGGGGCAACCCGCCCATTTAGCAACCAGCAATTTGGGTTTATTGTGGCAGATGTGCGCCCCACCCAAACCCTACAAGACACATTGGTCAATTTTGGGGATGATTTGTTTTTGCCGTTGGTACAAGCCGCCCTCATTGGTCTGGGAATTGCGCTCATCTCTTCGGCGGTCATCAGCCAGACTATCGCCCGTCCACTGCAAGCCCTCAGCCGTGCCGCCACCGATATTGCCCAAGGCGATTTGCATACGCCTGTCATCATTACAGGTCCCACAGAGGTACAAGCCCTTGCGGTGGCATTTAATGATATGAATACCCAAGTGAGCCAAGCACAACAATCGCAACGCGACTTTTTGGCAAATGTGTCGCATGACCTCAAAACCCCGCTCACATCCATTCAAGGGTATGCCCAAGCGATTTTGGATGGTGCGGCGCGTGACCCAAAACGTGCCGCTACGATTATTTATGAAGAAGCAGAGCGTCTTAATCGGCTGGTGACACAATTAACCGATTTAGCGCGTGTGGAAGCGGGACGTTTTTCGTTGCATTTTACCCCGATTGATTTGGGGCAAATGGTGACCAGTGTGACACATAGTTTGGCGGTGATGGCAGAGAAGAAAAATATTGTGTTGGATGTAGATGCCCCATCTATGCCCGCCGTTGCCGCCGATGGCGATAGATTGGTGCAGGTGTTGAATAATCTTATCGGTAATGCCATCAAATATACCCAAGAAGGGGGGCATGTGTGGGTCAAAGCCCGTGCGCTAGAAGGTGGGGTTGAGGTGAGCATTGCAGATAACGGTCAGGGTATTGCAGAAAAAGATTTGTCCCGCATTTTTGAGCGATTTTATCAGGTAGACAAAGCCCGTGGACCCTCACGGGGGACGGGCTTGGGCTTGGCAATTGTCAAAGAGATTATTCAGGCGCATGGTGGCAAAATAGAGGTGCAGAGTGTAGAAGGGCGTGGCTCACGATTTTCGTTATGGATGCCATCGCCAACCGCGCCAACGGTTTTGCGCCAACGCTTATTATAGACAGATACGAATGTATGTGCTATTCTATAAACATAGGTCATCTGTTCATAGATTCATGAGGAAAATAGTCCATGCCCATACTTTCATATCCCCAATTGGGTGGCGTTCATCCAGAGACCGCCACCATCACCAACATATTGGCATCCCAAGACATCAAAAATCCGTATACAAATACCCCACTTTCAGAGGCGATGGTGATGGGAATCGGTGGCGGGTTGGGGATTGGCTACCTGTTATTCGAGTTCACTAGTGTGCAACCGCCGATCGTGAGTGTGGTGATTGGTTTTAGCAATCGGTGGAATTACACAATGGATTATATGAATAATCTATTTGCCCGCTTGGGCATGACTATCAGCTATTCAGAAGCGACCAGCCCTAAAAAAGCATGGAAAAATCTCCATGACCAATTAGATGCGGGTCAACCTGCTTTTGCATGGATAGATTTGGCATTTATGCCTTATGCCCATAAACCCGCCCATCAACAAGGGCAGTTATCGCATTGGGTGACGATTTTTGGGTATGAAGATGATTTTTATTGGGTGGATGATAAGGCACTACGCCCGTTCAAAGTGGCTAAAGCCGATTTAGAAGCCTCTCGTGGGCGTATTTCGTCATATAAAAACCGTCTGCTCAAAATAGACTCTTTTCCGACTGCCATAGACCTTCCTCTAGCAATTTTGGCGGGGATTGCCGACCATATCGAACATCTCAGCAAAGATTCAGAGACATTTTCGCTCCCCGTCCTAAAAAAATGGGCAAAGACGATAACACATCCCAAAGACAAAAAATCGTGGCGGGTGGTGTATGGCAGAAATGGGCGTGCGGGGTTATATGATACCCTATGGGGGATGTATGAGTATATTATGCAAACCAAAGGCGGATTGCGTAGCCTGTATGCCGACTTTTTGGCAGAAGCGGGACCGATTATCGGAAAAAATTTCACCCCAGCTATCGCCCAATATCGCAAATTAGCCGACCACTGGCTCGATTTTGCAGATATTCTCTTGCCAGATACCTTTGAAGATTTTAGCCTGACCAAAGACCTCATCCAAGAAAAAAATGCCCACTTTTTAGAAATGGGTGGCGATGCCGATATTGTGCCTTATGTCGCGCAACTCACTGCGCTAGATGCCCAACATAATGCTAATTTTCCGCTATTGGATGATGAAGTGGATGCGCTTTTTGAGGCGATGCGTGCTAAACTACTGGTGATATACGAGGCAGAGACAACTGCATTGGATACCCTCAAAGAAATTATGTCGTAAGCTAGACGGCGGATATGCCATTGTGATAAGGGGATAATTGATGTCAGCATTAGCACCAAAAATTTGCCCACAATGTGAAGCACAAGACACATTTGCGATTTATCAGGATAAGATGTCGTGTCGGCGGTGTGGATATGTCATCAAGCGCGATGAAGGGGGTCGTCAACCATCCTCTCCTGTCACCGATAAACCATCGCTCAAACACGCCCTATCTGCCATGTTTGGCGATAAAATGCTTTCTGGGGATGATGTTGAGTCTACATCCGAAATTTTCCCTACAGAGACCTTGCCCCCGCGCAAAATCCAAGCTCGTTATGGCATTAGCTATGCGGGACAATTGCCACCCTATGCGCGGGCGGCGTTTAATAGCGGACAATCTTTTATTGAGCGCAATCTATACCCAGAGGCAAAAGACGCATTTTTGCGTGCTGTGAATATTCAGCCCGATTTTTTTGAGTGTTATTATTGGCTGGCGCTCCTATCTAACAATCCCACCGAAAAACGCGATTATCTCACCAAAGTGATTGCCTACATGCCCAATCATGGTGAGGCACGGCGTGAACTGATGTTGCTCGATGGTACACTCACACAGGCGCAGGCAGATGCGCTGGTAAATCCCTATTTAGAGCCAGAAAAACGCCATGCGGGTGGCGCTGTGAATGTGACGACCAAAAACATCCGCTGTCCAAATTGTGGGTCAGAACGTATGACGGTGGATGATGTGACAGGGTTGCCCTATTGCGATTCGTGCGGGTATATCGAAGATAAACCGCGCCCTGCCACAGGTGGGGCAGGTGGTGGCTCATTATTTGCGGCGTTATTGCATCGGCGGGTGCAATCGGCGGTGTGGCAGGTTGGGGAACGGCTGTTATTGTGCAATAGCTGTGGCGCAGACCGCACAATTCCCAGCGAAAAATTGAGCGACTATTGCCCCTATTGCGGGTCTAAGCATGTGGTCATACACGATGCGTTGGGTAGTTTTAGCCAACCAGATAGGCTCATTCCGTTTACGGTCACACGGGCGCAGGCGGGGGAACGCATCAAATCGCAACTGAATTCACGGCTGGCAAAAATGCGCCGTTGGGTAGATAACAACACCGTTGAACGTGCCACGCTAGAAGGTCATTTTTTGCCCTATTGGGTGTTTGATACCACCATACAAGTGCGCCGTAGTGTGATTTATACCGAAGTAGAGCAAGACGATAGAGGTCATTATAGTAGTCGGCGTAGCCAACACTATGAGACCGAAGAATTTACAGAATTAATGGATGGTGTTTTGGTATGTGCGGTAAAATCACCGACCAAATCGCTCACTGACCGTTTGGGACATTATATTGTGAATAAGGCGGTGGATTATACACCTGACCTCATCACCAAAACACCCACCCAGATTTATAGCATTGATTTTGACCATGCGTCATTGGATGCCCGTGCAATCGTCAGTCGTACCATGCGCGAAAAATATGATGTGCTGTTATCGGGCAATGGGCGTGTGCAAAGTGTGAGTGCCTCTGCCACCGATATGAGTTTTCAGCTTGTTCTGATGCCTGTTTGGATTGCCACACTATATGAAGAAGATGGTGATGTGCGTTCTGCTTTGGTGAATGGTCAAACAGGGGTGGTGATCTTTGGCAAATCGCAAAAACCGCCACGCTAGGGGTTATTTGTGGCGATAAGTGATTGCCATTTTTCTAAATGAACCGATTTTATGCCACCAGAAGCAAATTCTGTTTGAAGAATTGCTGTGTAATTATCCAAAAAAGTTGTAACATCGGGGAGCAAACGCAAATAATATTTGAGTGTGGGGATGACTCCATTCACAATTATCTCACA
>DAOTUO010000073.1:0-2211 GCA_034436595.1 Anaerolineae bacterium
CCATTTTAGGGCAGGTTTTAGCCCCCGCTCCAATTTTTTGGGGAGGGGGTTGGGGGTGGGGTGAAAACACGTTTAATGATAAGTTATTGACATAATCCTATGAATTTGTTTTCGGTTCTCCATAAGCTGATTGAGCAATTCTAATGAACACCGTAGCATGAGGGTAATGGGTGTTTCATCTAACCGAAAAGACGCAAACGAATCTAAAAATCCCCCTAATATATGGTAACTCGGATTTTGCTCGCCAAATGTGATGAGTCCGACACTACCCGTTTTTTTAGCACAATACTCGCGTAGATGTGTGATTAAATCCGAAGAAGCACTCATATTTTACAGCTCACCCTGCGCCATCGCGCAACATTTGGGCAAATTCGCTTGGCATGTCACTCGCTTCGATGGCGGTGGCAATACGCTCTATATCATATTTTACCCGAATAAAATCCACCGTTACCTCACGTCCAACCACCGATAAGGTGATGTATCCTGCACGCGGGTCTTTGTCTTTGGGCTTGCCCACACTCCCCGCATTGATGATATGCCGTCCACTGGGCAAAATTTTGTGATAGGGCAGGTGCGTATGCCCACACACCAACACATCTGCGCCTACTGCGTCTAAAATACGCTCAAAACTATCGTCTGGGCGGTCTACATAGAGATATTCGTTGATTTTACGCGGACTACCATGTACCAATAGTACCTTCAAGTCGCCCAATTCCAATGGTATGCTAGACGCAAATGTGCGGAGATAGGCTTTATTCTCGGCGGTGATGTGGGCATTTGTCCATGCGATAGATAATTTTCCCCGTGCTTCATCCTCTGGTGCTTTATAGGCACATCCGCAATCATCGCTATCTTTGCCCACACCATCATCATAATTTCCCATAATGACGGGGATATTGCGCTCACGTATCATTGCAACTACTTCGTTAGGGAATGTGCCATATCCGACCAAATCGCCCAAACAATAAAGGTCGGTCAATTTGCGCGTTTCCATATCGGAAAAAACTGCCTCTAGTGCGGGTAAATTGCCGTGAATATCGCCAAAAATCGTAATCTGGGACATGCAAAAATCCTCCTCTGATTGCTTTTCAGAGTGTAGTGTAGTGATGAGTCATGCCATAGGCAAGTATCCTTAACGGGGTGTTGGCTATCTCTTAAACGAATTGCCGAAAATTGGTCAGATTAGGTGTCGATTTTGTGTCTGCTCATTCGTTGTTTATATAGAAAGCGCGAAACAAGGCTTTTGAATCGTTTATATCAACTAAGAGGAGACATACCCATGCGTTACATGATTTTGCTTTATGGAGACACAACCACTTATGCTACCCAAACGCCAGAAGAATTGAGTGCCGAGTATCAAGAATATATGGTATTTGACGAAGAAGCCCGCAAGCGCGGTGTTAATCCAGATGTGGGTGATGCCTTGCAACCCCCTAATACTGCGACAACTGTCCGTGTGCGCGAGGGCAAAACCCTCATCACCGATGGTCCTTATGCAGAGACGAAAGAAATGCTCGGTGGGTATTATATTTTGGATTGCAAAGACCTCGACCAAGCCATTGAACTGGCGGCGCTGATTCCGGGTGCAAAAAATGGCATGATTGAAATTCGCCCCGTCGTGGAATCATATCAATAGTATCCCTATGAGGCATCATGCCTCGTTAACCCTCTGTATTGGGGCGATAAACGTTATCGCCCTCTTTTGATTTTACCTCTTTCCATAATTGAATCACTTCTTCTAGTTTTCCATTAGGATTGGATTCAAAATAAGCGTGGATAAACCGATTACATTCAAATTGTGGGGCTATCTCTGGTTTGTAATCAGGGGCATTTTTGCGTTTTTGCTCATCTAACCACCAAGCGACAGCATCTTCATACGTTTTTCGCCCGATATTTTCTTTGCAAAATTGCATAAATCCCACTGTGAACTTAAATTTATCGCCAATAACCCCCTTAAAAAAATGCCGATGCCCTTCATCAGACCGATAATTGGCAAGGATAATCTTGTTTAGGATGAGTGGGCTTGTTATTTGGGAGATGGATTTTTTTATTGAGACAGAAATTGGCTTATGGAGAACCGAAAACAAATTCATAGAATTATGTCAATAACGCATCATTAAACGTGTTTTCACCCCACCCCCAACCCCCTCCCCAAAAAATTGGAGCGGGGGCTAAAACCTGCCCTAAAATGGGTTTCTCCCCCTTTCTCCA
>DAOTUO010000074.1:0-27912 GCA_034436595.1 Anaerolineae bacterium
ATTTTCAAATTTCAATGGATAAGCATTTTCAAGTCAATTATCAGCTTAAATCACCCCTATCCCCACTGCGTGGAGAAAGGGGGAGAAACCCATTTTAGGGCAGGTTTTAGCCCCCTCTCCAATTTTTTGGGGAGGGGGTTGGGGTGGGGTGAAAACACGTTTAATGATGCGTTATTGACATAATCCTATGAATTTGTTTTCGGTTCTCCATTACAAACCTAACAAGGGGATAGCGCAGGGACATGATTGCTCATATCCCTGCAAATAAAGATTAGGATTCTGGGGTAACTTCGATTTCGATTTGGACTTCTGGCGTAGATTCTGGCACAGTCGTCACAGGTTGTTCGATCGTGGTTGTATCACCCGCAGTCGGAATGACATTGGCATCAATGGCATTATAGATGAGGGGTGCCAGCACCAATGCCACAATTGCTACCAATTTGAGCAGAATATTCAACGATGGACCCGCAGTATCTTTGAAGGGATCACCAACGGTATCACCGACAACGGCGGCTTTGTGGGGTTCAGATTTTTTGCGATAGACCACTTCGTTGCCATTCGCATCTACACCCTTTAAATTGCCTGCTTCGATATATTTCTTGGCATTATCCCATGCGCCACCCGCATTTGACATCATGATAGCGAGCATGAAAGCGGTGATGAGCGACCCCATAAGGACACCCACCAATGTTTCTGAGCCGACAAATTCACCAATGATATTGCCATTGCCGACAATAATCAAAATAGCGATGCCAACAGGCACACCAACGGCGATTAAACCGGGCAAAATCATTTGGCGAATCGCACTATCGGTACTGATAGCCACGCATGTTTCATAGTCGGGGTCGGCTGTGCCTTCTGCCAAACCGGGAATCTCGCGCCATTGACGTTTGACCTCTACCACAATTTCTTGGGCGGCTTTGCCAACTGCCAACATAGAGAAGGCGCTAAACACAAATGGCAACAACGCCCCAATAAACATGCCTGTGATGAGGCGTGGCTCTAATAATACGGCGGCAAATGTGGTTGCAGTCGCGCTATCGCCACCTTTAATCGCGGTGATAAATGCCGCCATCAAAGCGAGTGCGGTCATCGCCGCGCTACCAATCGCAAACCCTTTGCCTGTGGCGGCGGTGGTATTACCCAAACTGTCGAGCGCATCGGTACGGTCACGGACAGATTCGCCCAATTGTGCCATTTCTGCAATCCCGCCTGCGTTATCGGCAACAGGACCATAGGCATCGGTGGCGAGTGTGATACCGAGTGTCGAGAGCATCCCAACGGCGGCAATCGCCACACCATACAAGCCAGTCGCCCATGAAGCGAGCAAGGTAACGATTACGACAATCGTCACAGGGGCGAGTGTGGAGAGCATCCCCAACGCCAACCCGCGAATAACAATAATCCCCGCGCCACCTTCGGCACTGGCGGCAAGTTCTTGGGTGGGTTTAGATGAGCCAGAGGTGAAATATTCGGTAAAGTAACCAATCAGCACGCCACCTATCAACCCGCTTAGAGTGGCGATGATAACACCCCAACCCAAATCGAGCAATAAGCCTAATGCAACGATACCAACAGACACCATCAAACTCGCGCCATACACACCCTTACGCAAACTCCATAGGAGTTGTTCTTGGGTAGCACCTTCTTTGGTTGTCACCAAGAAAGAGGAAGCGATACCGATGAAAATGCCAAGTGCGGCGACTAACAAGGGGAATACTTGCGCCGCAATCACTTTGTCGGCGGCAATACCCGCACCCAATAAAGCGAGGGTGATGGCGGCAATAATTGAGCCTGCGTAGCTTTCAAACAAATCTGACCCCATACCCGCCACATCACCTACGTTATCACCGACATTATCGGCAATCGTGGCAGGATTTTGTGGGCTATCTTCGGGGATGTTGAGTTCTGTTTTACCAACCAAATCGGCACCCACATCGGCGGCTTTGGTATAGATACCACCACCCACACGGGCAAAAATAGCGATACTTGTGCCACCAAAGCCAAAACCTGCGAGGGCGCTAGCGGCGACAGATGGAGATAAATTCAACACATTGGTGAATAGGATGAACAAAACACCAATCCCAAGCAATGCCAAAGACACGACCAAGTTTGCCATGACTGTCCCGCTAGAGAACGCCACACGCAACCCTTGATTCAGGCTTTTGGATGCGGCTTGTGTGGTACGGACATTGGCACGCACAGCGATATACATCCCGCCATAACCAGCCGTGCCAGAGGCTATCGCCCCAGTCACAAATGCCAGTGCCGTCCATGGACTCATCCCAGAACCGGGAATTAACCCAAGCAAGATAAGTGCGATGGTGACAATCACCACCAAAATGGCAATCGCACGATATTCACGACTCAAAAAGGCTTGTGCGCCTCGTTGAATCGCAGTGGCGATTTTATTCATCTTTTCATTACCCGCATCTTGAGCAAGTACCCAAGCGCGTTGTCTCCATGCAAATGCCAATCCAACCGCCGAAGCAAAGATGGCGATGAAACTAGCAACGGTCACATTATCTGTCAAAAAATCCATGTGACTATTTTTCCTCCCTAAGTTCATAAATATCAATAAAAGGAACACAATATAGTAGCGTATTCTTTGGACATTGCAAAGTGTGCGATAAGGGTAGTTTATCGTCTTATCGGCAAAAATTGGCAATTGACCCCACCTTTATTCCCAATACAATGTGTATAAAAGTAGATGGCATCCATACCATCTATAAATGTGTATGTTAGGAATAATCTTATGTCATCAGAAACCCAGCCAGAAAAACCACCGCAGGCAGAAAAAACTCAGAAACCTGCCCCACCAAAGCGCCCTACCCCACCATCTCGCGGGCGCTACACTGGGCTTACAGGGGTGCAAATCATGTTTGCCGCTATTATTGCCATTGGGTTAATCTTGGCAATCAATTTTAGCTCACGCATCACCTCTAGCCGTCCACTGAATGAATTTTATCAGAGTGTGGAAAGTGAAATTTTGACATTGCGCCAAGAACAAGCCACCCTGATTGCCGAGCGCGATTATGCAGAAAGCCCCGCTTTTGTGCAACAATGGGCACGTGGCGATGGCAAGATGATTCGACCAGGGGAAATATTGGTGATTCCTCTCTCGGCAGGATTGCCACCCACCCCAACACCCGTTTTGCCCATATTTAATGATGTGCAGACCTCGCCACAAGGTCCAGAAAATTGGCAATTGTGGTGGGCGTTGATGTTCGATTCTTCCCCGCCCGATTTAGGTGGTTGATGATTCATCATCCAATGCACTGGCAATGCGTTTGAGGATATATTGGCGGTCACGTTCAAGATAGGTGCTTAAATCGAGGTCATGATAATCTAATTCTAGTCCATACGAAGATTCAACAAAGGTCTTTTGATAAGCCGCATTAAAATCAAAAATATGCGTATCATCACCTTCTAAGGGAATATCTATCGTGGGGATTTTATCTGCTACACCAAAATGGTACATGGTGATAGTTCCCTCTTGGATGGTTGGACGTGGTACACTCACACTTAAATGATATGGATACCCGCCATCAGTATACGCCTCAACATGATAAAAAGTGGGGGGTTGTGTATGGATAAAATCCAGTTCAATAAAACATACACCAGCATCAATCAACTGCTTGCGCTTAAATTGATAATCATAAAATGTCTGTGATGGTAATTTATTACTCGGTGAAAGCATTTCTATCCATGTAATCGGTTTATTTTCACGTCGTTTGCGGATGACAATAGCCATTATTGACGGCGATTCTTCGGGGATATTCATCTGTCGGATAGGCAATATTTGAGTGGCAACGGTGGGTATTACTTCTGACTGAGACTGTGCCTTTTCGCTCAATGAAGGGCGTGATGATTTGCTAATGAGTACATCTGAACGATATAAAGTGGGCGTGTCTCCTAATTTATAAACCTGCACCGATTCTTCTAAATTGATAACATAGCCCCGTTCTAGCAAAACACTTTTCAATAGGTTACGAATATCCACTAGATGTGCGTTATGAAAATCTTGCCAATCCCATATTTGCAAAAATTTTTCATTTAGTACAGGATTAATCCCCTCAAAAATATTGTGTGCAATTCGCTTGTTCATGCTCAATACCCTTAATCATCATTTTATTCATCATATCATGAATTAAGTGATGCGCGGTTGCACCCCCAAATAATCTGTCAGGGTTGCCGATGCGCCGTCTGGTGTGCCAATATTTACCACCACACCTGTCCCTGCCATGCTGGTTTTGACCACCCCCATCGCGTGGATAACGCCATCTGGTGCAACCACACTGCTGGTAATCTGACCGACCCGCTTGCCCTGATAAAATAACGCGGTATCCGCCTCTGCAAATTGCGATAGCTTAAGGCGCATAAGTACCCGCGCCAACTTATTACGGCTTTCCATGCGGGCGAGAATTTCTTGTCCTGTATAACATCCCTTGCTAAAACTCACCTCATCCCACAAGCCCAATTCAAGCGGGATATATTCGGTAGTGAGTTCACGTCCAACATTCGGTCTGCCAGAGGCAATGCGAAGCGCGTTATAGACCAATCCGCCACTAGGAATAATCCCCAATGACCTACCCGCATCTATGAGGGTTTTCCAGACCATCCCTGCCGATTCGGTAGGGACAAGCAATATCCATGATGATCCCACCAGTGGCTTTTGACGGAAGGCATACACGGGTGAATCGGCAATAGACCCCTCTAGTACGTTATATACCCCATTTATGGTGTTTTTCTCTGTATTATTTCCCTCAAGTTCGCTACTTCTTTGCTGACTATGCGAATATTTTTGTAACACAGTGTGAATGAGGGCATCGGCTTGTGTGCCGTGTAGGGAAAATTGATGATAGACTGGTTGCCAATCGGTCAGTGTAATTTTATCCTGATAAAAAATATTCTCGCGCAAATAGGCTGTTAGCGCATCACCCCGATTGGGTTCTGTGAGGATGACCACGCGCTCACTATCCAACGCATACACCATCGCACGGTCCAAAATTCGCGCTGTGGCATTGGTGAATAGGGTCGGTTTACCTGTCATGGGGGTTATATCCACTAATTTATTGGTCGCAATATTATCTAACCACGCCAATATTTGCACGCCACTCGCCAAAATCCGCCCTTCATGCCGACGGTCAAGCACAATTCCACCCGTATAAACCGCTTGATATTCGCCCAATGTGTCGCCAAAATGTAGGGGAATATTATCGGGGGCGAGGAGCGCCCCCTTGCTGATATATAATCCAGATAAATTCATTATGATTCGTCCTGATAGCTAAAATAGTACCCGATATGATAGCGCCGATTATGTTCATCAAAGGTGACAGTGACGGGTATATCGGCAAAAAATAATTTTTCTGGGATGGGGTCAATATCCGCCTCACGCAAGAGACTCATAGCGATGTGAGTGGGCTTTTCGCCTCTGGGAATCGCTCCAGTAGTCGTATGTTGTGTGGTGGGAATGGTGACTGTGGTCGAAAATGTTGTGGTGATATTAGGTAATATTGGGGTGCTTTGGGTGCGGATTTGGTTAACCAGTTGCAAAACTTGACCAATGGCATCGGTGAGATTCCAGTTGACAATCACAAAATCGGCTTCTGGGGCATAGAGCATTTCTTCTGCGGCGCGATGGATGCGGTCTTTGATACTTTGCTGGTCGTCTTGACGGGCAATGAGACGTTCTGCCAAAATTTCCATACTCGGCGGAGTGATAAAAAAGGCGATGGTGTTTTGCATATACCCCGCACGGATTTTGATTGACCCATTGAAATCTATATCCGCCACCAAATCTTGCCCAGATTCAAAGGCACTTTCTAATGCCATTTTTGGCACACCATAATATACGCCAGGATGCACCTCTTGATATTCCACCAATTGTTCATCGGCAATCATCTGCTTAAATTCGTCTAAAGAGATAAACCAGCGTTGCTTACCATGTTCCTCACCTTTGCGAGGTCCCCGAGTGGTAGCAGTAGCGAGTTGTTTGAGGTCGCTCACCTTCACCAATAATTGGTCTAAAATGGCATTTTTGCCCACACCCCCTGGTCCCACTAGCATGAATAAGACACCTTGTTTTTCGTCTGCTACCACACTCATTCTCATCCTCATTTTGAATAGTATTGCGGGGTAGTATAGGTCGAATGGTCAAAAAATACTATGGGAATACTGAATAGAATTTGTAATCTGTGCTGACACAGGATAGTGATAATAAAGAATTGCCATGCAAAATTCGACCATCCGTTCTTTGTATGATATGATTATTGCCAAAATTTGTCAAGCACGCACAATTCGCAAACCCGTCATGATAAGGTATCCTCACTTTTTTGGATACATGCCAAAATTTTTGCGCGGTCATCGGGGTGATAGGTGGTGAGTTGGGGCTGATTACGGGCAATTTCTGAAGCATAAGCCGCTTGAGTGAACATATTCTGATAAACCGCCTCAAGGTCTAATATCAACTCATCATCACCTAACAAGGGGATATTGAGTGCAGGTATCTTTTCCATAACCTTAAGATGAGAGACTTGTGCGACACCTGTCTCAATTCTTGGATTAGGTATCAGTGCCGTAATATGAAAAGGGTAAGCCCCCTCCTCGCCCTTAGAATAATCCAAATAGCGCAATGTGGGTGGTTGATTATGAACAAAATCTAATTCAACAAATACAATGCTTGCCCCCAAGACAACCTCACGTTTGCTTCGATACTGATAATATCCATCAAAAGGCAATTTATTAGATGGTGAAAGTAGTTCTATCCATGCAACAGGGTTATCATCCTCATATTTTTTAATGACAACAGATAAAGGGTCAGGGTCAGGGTCATCTAAATCCATCACATCGGTTATTGCCAACATTGCAGTAGGGCTAGTCTGTGATGGTATAAGATATGGTGTATTCTTGTTAGTAGCAATGAGCAAATCAGGACGATAGCGTGTGAATAAATCAGACACAGATTGTATTCTAACCGTTTGTTCTAACCCAACTGTGTAAGCTGTGTTCACTAGTTGTTGACGTAAAGCAAGCAAGCATTGTGTTAAAAAAACGTTGTGAAATTCTTGCCATCTATCTTGTGTCAATAAAATTTCGTGCAATAAGGGATTAATCCCCATAAACGGGTTGTTGAGCGATGCGGTATCCATCAATATACCTCGTGAAACATAGGGCGCGGTGTTCCCGCCCATATTCGATAGTTCAGATTATACCCTAAGTTGTCTGCGATACTGCCGCAAATACGGTGGGGAGCAATTGCTTTTTGCGCGACATCAGACCAGGGGCATCGAGTGTATCGTCACTTAAACGGGGATAGGGCAAGGCGGCAATAATGCGCGATTGCCCTTGTGCCACCAAGCGACTATTGCCCCGCACCACATCTGTCACCATCAACAACGCCAATTTGAGTTTTTGCGATTCGACCAATTCAGCCAATGCAGTACGGATTTCATCTAGGCGGTGGGGTAATTCAGATAAATTACCCACCTCTACCTGTGCAATGCCCATATTTACGCCATTGACCTCATAGAATTTAATATCGGAGTTGATAATTTCATGCACTGGGCGGCTACCCAATCCTGCACCAGACGCTAATAATTTATTGCCAATTTCCGTGATAGCTTCCATTGCTTCGGCGTCACTGGCTTTGGCAGGGGCTAATTTTGCCATTTTTGCCAATGCAATCGCAGTAGCACGGTCTCTTGGGGTGGCAGTTGGCGACCTAAAAATGAGTGTGTCGGATAAAATACCGCATAGGAGCAAGCCAGCAATTCCCGTAGGGAATGATTTATTCAGTTCAATCCCACGTTCTACCACCAATGTGGAGCAACTTCCCACGGGTTCTATGCGAAAACGAATCGGTGTGGAGGTGGGAATACTGCTCAAGCGGTGATGGTCTAGCACCTCAACCACCTCTGCTTCTTCCAATCCAAGTACAGCCTGTCCCAATTCGTTGTGGTCTACGAGGACAATACGGCGTTTTGGGGGCGAGAGCAATTTGGACTTTCTACATAATCCCGCATACACCCCATTATCATCCACAACGATAAAATCGTCTTGCTCAGAGCGCAACACCTGAGCCAGCACATCACGAATATAATCACCTGTGCTCAGCATTGTAGAGGCGGTATCTGCCGATTGACTGGCGGGTAATTCAAAATCTTTTGCCAGCGCCATAATATTGGCAGAGCTAAGTGCTTCGCCCATAATCGCAAATAATGCCGCACCAGAAATTAATCCAATCGGCTTGTCGTCGTCATTAAGCAGTGGCACAGAACGGTGTGTCTGAGCCACACTTTGGCAAGCGTCCAAAATAGTGCTGGTATGATGCAAAGAAGGTAATTCTTCGACCAAATCACCGACCCGTTTCCGCACATCGCTAATCAGTGTGGGCGCTTCCATCTGAAAGGTATCGAGTGCAAATTGGGTCTGTGAATTGACTGTCCCTGTGCGCCCTGCCAAATACATATTGCCGTCTTGTAATTGTCCCAATAACCACGCATAACCCATTGCCGATGCAATGGCATCCATGTCGGGATTGCGATGCCCCATAACGAAGATGGCTTCAGAATTATTCATCGTAACCTCATAGTTTCTATATCCCACCAAAGTCGTCCTATTGTACATTCTATACAATCATTTTGACAAATCATAAAGAATGCACTATGATGATTTTAGAAAATGGAAACGTTTTCAAGAAAATTGTTTTGATATACATAGGAGCAAAAATTATGCGTAAAACACTTTTTTTTAGTCTTATTATCGGTGCCGTAGCACTACTGTCTTTTGGGATAGTTAGCGCCCAAGATGAAATGCCCTACGCTGGCACAACTGTGACCATCTTTGGTGCATATACCGAACCTGCCGAAGTTAATGCGTTTGTGGCTGGCTTTGCCCCATTTGAAGAAGCCACAGGTATTGATGTGGTCTATGAAGGGTCTAGCGACTTTGAAACCCTCATCACCGCCCGCATCGAAGGCAACAACGCCCCAGATATTGCTGGCTTCCCACAACCAGGGTTGATGAAACGCTTTGCTGGTACAGCCGTTGACCTCAACACCGTATTTGATGAAGGCTATATGCAAGAACAATATAACCAAAGCTGGATTGATATGGCTACCCTCCCCACTGGCGAAGTCATCGGCATTTGGAATCGTGCCATCGTCAAGAGTTTAGTATGGTACTCCCCCGCTTGCTTCACAGAAGCCGGCTATACTGTCCCAACCACATGGGATGAATTGCTTACCCTCACCGACCAAATCGTGGCAGACGGTGGCTATCCTTGGTATGCCCCAATGGAAAGTGGTGGCGCAACGGGTTGGGTTGGTACGGACTGGATTGAAGACATCATGCTCCGCACCACCTCTTTAGAAAATTACGATAATTGGTCTGTGCCTGTAGACCTCGACAGCCGCCTCCCATTTGCTTCGCCAGAAGTTATGAATGCCTTTGAAATTATGGGATCATTCTTGCTCAACGAAAGCTATATCTATGGTGGCACCATTTCCACACTCAATGACCGCTTCTTCGATACAGGTGTACCCCTCCTCACCTGCGATGCTTTCCTTGCCAAACAAGGTAGCTACATGCCCGGTTGGTTGCTCGAAGACTATCCAGACCTCACCATTGGCGCAGAAGGCGACCTTAACTACTTCTATTTCCCCGCCATTGACGAAATGTATGGCGAACCCGTCTTGACTGGTGGCGATGTCTATAGCCTGTATAACGACCGCCCAGAAGTGCGCGAAGTCCTCAAATTTATGACCAGTGCCGTCTCGATTGAGCCATCCATCTTGGCAGGCACATTCTTGTCACCACATCTCGATGCCAACCTCGACCTATTTGATGATGCCAATCGTGGTATCGCAGAAATTCTGCTTAATGCCGATTCTGTGCGCTTCGATGCCAGCGACCTCATGCCCGGTGCAGTGGGTGCAGGCTCATTCTGGAGCGGTGTGGTAGATTACATCAGTGGTGATGACCTCGATGGTATCCTCACCGGCATTGATGCCGCTTGGCCCACTGAATAAACGGCTATTTGTGACTTATATCACCAAGATATGGTTATCTTGGTGATATGTATCAACACATCTAGGCAGGGTAGTGCGTGTTCACTGCCCTGCCTTTTCAATAGAGGGATTATTTATGACTTCAACTATATCTTATTCACAGCTCCCACAAACAAGCAAAACCGACTATCATCCCACAGATTTTGTCGGGGCAATTTTGTTGATACTCTTACAAATTGGTGTCCTCATCGGTTGGGAAGCCCGTGCAACCTTAGCCATGCCAGATTTTTTGTTCATCACCATCGGCATGGTCATTGGCATTATCGGCGTGGGGCTAAATCTATACGATGTTACCACCCGTGAATTTGCCAAAAAGATTATTTTTGTATCTGGATTGGTCACATTTTTATATTTTAGCAGTTTCTTTGCCCAAAATAGCTTAATAGCAGATTTTTCGCCTGTGGTTGGCACAGGCTTTTGGCTGGGTATGCTGGCTAGTGCGGGGTTATGCCTTCAATATGTTATCCCACGCCCAGAAACACTCACCACAAGTCCAATTTCGGAGATGCTCCAAAAAAGTCCGTTTGAATTTGTATTTTCACTCTCCACATTGGTATTGGTCACGCTCAATTTGGCACAAGGCGTTAGTTTCATGCGCCTCAATGAAAATAAACTCACACTAGGCTTTGTCGCGTTGGCAATTGGCATCTTTGGGATATGGCTACTCTTTTATTTTACCAATGAGCTAGTCGAAAATTTGCCAGAAAAAATTAGGGATGCCCTCCGTCCATTTGTATTTGTTGGACCAGCACTCGCTATTTTGGGTGTGTTCTTGGTATACCCCGCCATAAACACCTTTATCCTCAGCTTCCGCGATGCCAGAGGTGATTTTCCGTGTGTGCGGATTGTGAATGACGCAGGGCGGAGTGTCTGCCAAACCGAAATTGTTGATGGCGAAACGGTAGAGGTCAAAAATTATTTCTATTTGGGCAATTACGATTATGCCTTCAATAACGATGCCATGCGGATTGCCTTCCGCAATAACGTGATGTGGCTCATCTTAGTAACGGGGGTCAGCGTCAGTTTGGGGTTGGTGATTGCTGTCCTTGTAGACCGTATTGGCAGGTGGGAATCGGTTGCAAAATCGCTCATCTTCTTGCCAATGGCAATCTCGGCGGTGGGCGCAAGCGTGATTTGGGGCTTTATGTATTTTGTGCAAGGCAAACCCAATCAGCCACAAATCGGTTTGATTAATGCGATTATTGTGGGATTGGGGGGCGAGAGGGTCAATATCCTCAATGACACCTCCATCAACAATTTGGCGCTTATCACCATCATGATATGGCTCATCACGGGCTATTGCATGGTCATCCTCTCGGCGGCGGTGAAGGGGGTACCAGATGAATTGCTCGAAGCCGCCCGCATTGATGGCGCTGGCGAAGTGCGTATCTTCTTTAATGTCATCATCCCATTCATTCGGGGGACGCTGTTGGTGGTCATCACCACCGTATTCACGATGGTATTAAAGGTATTCGATATTGTCTATACCCTCACAGGTGGCAGGCGCGAGACAGAGGTGATTGCCAACCGCATGTTTAGCTCATTCTTTAGAGAAGGCAATTATGGACAAGGGAGTGCTATCGCGGTGGTGATGCTCATCGCATTATTGCCTGTCGTGTTTTGGAATATTCGTAATTTAAGAAAGCAGAGGGCATAAGGGATGAGCGCAGTTTCTTTTTCTACCCCCGCCTCACAAGAAGTCCAAGTCCGTGGCACACGGCGCTCATTGCGCCATGTGTTTTCGAGTGCATCCGTCCGTGTGATTGTGATTGTGCTGTGTATTCTCTGGTCTATTCCAACCTTCGGCTTACTGGTGACATCGTTCAGAGACCCCATCGCCATCAACCAAACAGGCTGGTGGACGGCACTCGTCCCACCCTACGAATTTACCACCAAAAATTATGAGTCGGTACTCAATGCAGAAGGCATGGGTGTGGCATTTGGCAATACGCTCCTCGTGACCATCCCTGCGGTGGTCATTCCCATCACTATTGCCGCCTTTGCCGCCTATGCCTTTGCATGGCTCAAATTTCCGGGCAGAGATTTTCTGTTTGCGGTGGTGGTGGTGCTATTGGTCGTGCCATTACACACGGCATTGATTCCGCTATTGCGATTGTATAGCGACCCAAATGTGAACCTCAATGGGACATTTTTGGGGATATGGCTGGCTCATACGGGCTTTGGGTTGCCGATAGCGGTGTATCTGCTCTATGGATATATCTCCACTATCCCCAAAGAAATTATGGAATCGGCTATGATTGACGGGGCATCGCCCTATACCGCCTTCACAAAATTGGTGCTACCGCTATCTGTCCCTGCGATTGCATCGTTTTCGATTTTCCAATTCTTATGGGTCTGGAATGACTTGCTCGTGTCATTGGTATTTTTAGGCACAAGCGATAATATTGCCGTTATCACCCGCAAATTACAAGAATTGGTCGGGTCTAAGGGTCAAAATTGGGAAGTGTTGACGGCTGGCGCGTTTGTGACGATGATTGTGCCACTGCTCATCTTCTTATTTTTACAACGCTATTTCGTGCGCGGTCTGATGGCTGGCTCTGTGAAGGGCTAATCACAATAAATATTGGGCGGGGCAACTATATCATTGCCCCGCTTTATCATAATTTCGCAATTATTGTGTCTGTCGTCCCCACCGTATTCCCCGTATGTGGCGTGGCATACACCACACGGCGCAGGCGCTCCGCATCATCGGTATAATCCAGATAATCCAACATCATGACCACACTCAGCAAGGTGGCGCGTGGGTCTGCTATGCCCTGCCCTGCAATATCTGGGGCGCTCCCGTGAACAGGCTCAAAAACCGCCATATGCCCATCGCCCACATTGGCAGACGGTGCAAGCCCAAGCCCACCCGTCAGACCCGCCACGAGGTCACTGAGAATATCCCCAAATAAATTGGTGGTAACAATCACATCAAATCGTGTGGGGCTTTGCACCAAGTGCATCGCCGCCGCATCCACCAACATTTCTTCTACGGTCAAATCGGGATAGACACTGGCTGTCGCTAATGCCACCCGCCGAAATAATCCGCATGTCTCTTTGAGGACATTGGCTTTGTGGACAACCGTCAGATGTTTGCGCCGAGCAGTCGCCCATTTGCACGCCACCCGTGTAATCCGCTCAGATGCCTCTGCCGTAATCACCCGCTCCAAAATAGCGACTTTGCCATCATCCTCGACCCGTTCCCGTCCGCTATACATGCCTTCGGTATTTTCGCGCACGACCAGCAGGTCTATTTGGTCATGCAACCGCCCAACATGCCGTGTCCCTGCCGTTTCTGTGCTGAGGCTCACGGCGGGGCGCAAGTTCGCATACAGATTAAAGCGTTGGCGTAAATTCAAAATGGGGCTAATATACCCCTCGACCTTCTCCATCGGCGATTGTGTCGCCCCAAATAGCACCGCATCACTCGTCTCGCACAGGTTGATAGTCTCTGGGGGGAGTGCATCGCCTGTTTTTTCAAATGTGCTAAATCCCGCTTCGGCGTAGCGCAATGTGAGTGGCAAATTCATCGCCACAAGCACTTTTTCGGCACAGGGAATCACCTCTGCGCCAATACCATCGCCATTGATTAATGTAATCGTGTGCATATCTATCATCCCTTATCCGAAAATCGACTCGCCAACATCGGCGCTAATCCCTTCGCGTCTAATATCGCCTGAACTGATGGGGATAAAGATGGTATGGGATAACTATCACCGTTATGATAAATATACCCGCCTTCTATGCGGATAACATCCCCTGTTTTGACTTTGGATGATAACCCCGCGCACACAATCGGATGTACCCCCAGATTAATACAGTTACGAAAATACAACCCACTGAACGATTCTGCGATGATAATATTCACACCCGACCATTTGAGGCAAGTCACACCTTGTTCTCGGCTACTGCCATTGCCCCAATTGCGCCCCGCCACAATCACATCACCTTTTTGCACCGTTTGGGCAAAAGTAGGGTCTAAATCTTCTAGCGCATGGGCAGATATTTCTTCTGGTGTGCGGAGCGTATAGGTATATTTCCCCGCAAAAATTAGGTCTGTATTGATATTATCGCCATAGGCAAAACAACGATGTTCGCTCATTCCATCACCTCATTTGGATATACAATTTCGCCACAAACCGCGCTGGCGGCGACCACATACGGATTTGCCAAATACACAGGGGCATCGGTTGTCCCCATCCGCCCCTTAAAATTGCGACTGCCTGTGCTGATGGTCGCCTCATCGGTGGCGGGGATTCCCAAATGATTCCCCATACAGGGTCCACAACCGGGTGTGGCGATACTCGCCCCTGCCATGATTAAATCTGCCAATACACCCGTTTGGGTGGCGCGGAGCATGACATCGGCACTAGCAGGGATGATAATCAGGCGGGAGCGAATTTTTTTCCCGCGCACAACATCCGCCGCCATCGCCAAATCTTCATAACGTCCGCCTGTGCATGTGCCAATGAATGCCTGTTGAATCGGTGTGCCAATGGCATGGTCTAAATCCACCACATTATCGGGTTCATGAGGCATCGCCACCTGTGGCGCGAGACTGCTCACATCCAGCGTATATTCCGCTTCATAATGTGCATCAGCATCGGGATATAGGGGGATATAGGGGCGCGATGTCCGCTGTACCAAATAGGTGAATATCGCCTCATCTGGCGGAAAATACGCATTCATCGCGCCAAATTCTGCCATCATATTGGGGATAACGGGGCGCTCATCCATTGAGAGGGTGCTTATCGTATCGCCAAAAAATTCGATAGACCGATATTGCGCCCCGTGCAGGGTCAAATCGCGCAGAATCCGCAGGGCAATATCTTTAGCGGTTGTGCCGATGGGCAATTTTCCGTTGAGCGTGATTTTCATGGCTTGTGGGACAGCCAGCCACAATTCGCCAGTTGCCCATAATGCCGCCATTTCGGTGCGCCCCACACCCATCCCAAACGCGCCCAACCAGCCGAAATGCGTAGTGTGGCTATCTGATCCAAAAATCACCTCACTGGGCAAAATAAGCCCCTCTTCGCTAATCACCTGATGACATATCCCCCGCCCCACCTCAAAAAAGTGACCAATGCCCTGTTCTTGTACCCATGCCCGTATTTCGGCATGATTTTGGGCATGGAGGGTGGTCGGCGCGGGGACAGCATGGTCTAATGTCACTGCCACCCGATTGGGGTGTAAAATATTTTTCCCGCCAAATCCCAAAAAAATTTTGCGGATGGCGGCAGTATTATCATGGCTAAAAATCAGGTCGGGACGAATATCCAACACATCCCCCGCCCGTGCGCCACTCACACCCGATGCACGGGCAAGTGCTTTTTCTGCAAATGTGAATCCCGTCACGATGCCACCGCCATTTCCATGAGGAGCGCATCCACTTCATGGGGATTCATCGGTTGGTCATCGGCACGCGATTTGATTTGTTGGGTAATTTGGCGCAAGGTGTCGTCATCCAACAGTAACCCCAGTGCCACCGCCCGATTGCGAACCGCGTTCCATCCCGTGAGCCGATGCCCAATGGCGATATGCCGAGACAAGCCAAAATCGTCTGGATTGAGGATTTCGTAGGTGGCGGGGTCTGCTAGTACCGCTTTGGCGTGAATCCCTGCTTTGTGCATGAAGGCGCTAGACCCCGTGATATAATTATTGAAGGGGATATCTATATCGCACATATCGGCAATCATGGCATCAATTTGTGCCAACAGACCCAAGTTATATTTCGCCACATAGCTTTTATCCAACGTATACAGCCGTGCGATAAGTCCGCCCAAGGGTGTGATACCGTTGCGCTCACCAATCCCCAAAACGGTGGTATCTATATGCGTTGCGCCCGCCTCTAATGCCGCACACGCATTGGCAATGGCACAGCCACTATCATTATGTCCATGAAATTCGATGTCGAGTCCTGTGAGCCGTACCAATTGGCGCACCAGTTCATACACCCGTGTGGGCAATGCCACCCCAACCGTATCGGCAACACCCAACCGATTCGCAAATCCCATGCTACTCACCGCCAAATACACGCGCCATAAATCGGCTTCACGGCTACGGAAACTATCCTCGGTGCTAAAGCGTAAAATCACATCGGGTTTTTGCTGGCGGATAAATCCCAACACATCATGGGCGAGTTCCAAAATTTGGTCAATGCTTTTGCCATGACTATGTTGCATGAGTTGGGGCGATGTGCCGATGACCACATCAATCCCATGCACCCCCGTATCGAGTGCTTTGAGGGCATCCTCACGGTTACAACGGATATGTGTGAGAATCCGTGCATTGAGGTTGGCACGCACCAGCGCCCGAATATCGGCTTCGCTTTGTGGGGAGGCACACGGGGAGGTCATTTCGAGCATTTCCACGCCAAATTCATCCAAAATATGAGCAATCCGCAATTTTTGGTCAGTGGTAAAAGTGGCGGTGCTAAATTGTTCCCCCTCGCGGAGGGTGCTGTCTATGATGCTAAATTGTTCAAACGACATGGTTATAGCCTCTCAATGGCGCTGATTAATACCCGTATGGATAAAATAAATTCGTCTAGGTCAATGTGTTCATGCGGGGTGTGGTCTAGTGCAGAATCCCCCGCGCCATAGGCAATAATGGGACATCCCCATTCGCGCCCCACAATATTCATGTCGGCTGTGCCTGTTTTCACCACGAAAGCGGGTTTTCCGCCATGTGTCCGGATTGCCCCGCGCATGATACGGGTGAGTACATTGTCTTTTTCGGATAAAAAGGCATGTTCCATCGCAGAAAATCGGATGTCTACCCCAGATAACACCGCCTCACGGCATTTTTCGATAAGTGCCTCTGGCGATAACCACACGGGCAACCGAAAGCCAATCGTCATTTTTGACCAGCCATGACCACTATCATCATGCCCTGTATTAATCGCCTGTAGGGTTATATCTAAAACGTCAAACACGCCAGATTTATCGGCATTGAGGGTAGCGACCAATTGCGTGATATGGGCAATATCGGCAATGGCGTGTTCGGCGGGGGTGGTCATCTGTCCCGCACTATGCCCCAAAGCCCCATGCCATTCCCAGTCTAAAATCAGCCGTCCTTTATAGCCGAGTGTGATTCTATCCCACCGTGAGGGTTCTCCGATAATGCACAAATTGGGGTGATATTGTTTCATGATATGGCGTGCGCCCGCGCTGGTGGGACATTCTTCTTCAACTGCGCCCACCACCACAATTTGCCAATCGGCGGGGATGGTTGCCAGTCGTGCCGATGCCACAAACGCACATAACGCGCCTTTGGCATCCACAGCACCGCGCCCATACAGCAATCTGCCGTCCACATGCACCGATGGACTGCCCATGAAGGTGTCTATATGCCCCAATAGCATGAGGTTATGCGCCCCACTGCCAATTATGCCGACTGCATTGCCCACCTCATCCACAAAGGCGCGGTCATAGCCATGCGTGGTCATCCAATCCACCAAAAAATTCACGGCATCGGCTTCTTTATACGAAAAACTCGGTATAGCGACCAAATCGTGAAGCAATGCCTCTGCATCGGTGTCGGTGATGTATGTTTGTGCCAGTGGCATCATGCGCCCACCTCTGCCAAGACATCCGCCACAATCGCCACCGCCCGTTCTAATTCATCCCATGTGATAATAATCGGTGGCAAAAATCGCAAGACTGTTTTTCCCGCCACCAGTGCCAAAATCCCGCGGGCTTGTAATGCCTGCACCACAGGCGATACTCTCCCGCGCAATTCTAGCCCAATCATCAACCCCACCCCGCGAATTTCACGCACGCCAACAAGGTTGCGCTCACGCAATTCGTTGATAAACAGCAATCCCAAATTATTGGCACGGGCAGGCGCATCCATCGCCTGTAGGGTGTTGATGGTGGCGATAGCCGAAGCACACGCCAACGGATTTCCGCCAAATGTCGAGCCGTGTGTGCCACCGTCTATCGTGCCGAGTGCCGTGCGCCATGCCACCGCGCCCATCGGTATACCACCCGCTAACCCTTTGGCGAGTACGACCATATCGGGGGTTATATCGGCATGTTGATAGCCAAACCAGCACCCTGTGCGCCCCAATCCCGTTTGGATTTCATCCATGATGAGCAATGCACCCCGTTCACGACACAACCGACTCGCCTCGCGTAAAAATTCGGGGTCTGCCACATACACCCCGCCCTCGCCTTGCACCGCTTCTAAGATGACAGCGGCGGTTTGGTCGGTGATAGCAATATCTAATGCCGAAATATCGTTATAAGCGATATGCGTCACGGTAGGCAATGTCCACCCCGTGAATGGTTCACGATATGCCGTGTTCCATGTTGTACCCAATGCACCCAATGTCCGCCCATGAAATGCCCGTTTGCACGCCACAATCCCTGTGCGCCCTGTGAGCAATCTGGAAATTTTGAGCGCCCCTTCTATGCCCTCTGCACCGCTATTGCACAAGAAATAACGTCCAAATTCTGCACCGAGTAACCCGTTAAGCGACTCATACAACAAAGCGCGTTGGTCGTTATAAAAAATTTCGGCACAGGTGACAAGTGTATTCGCCTGATGCACAATCGCACTCGTCACGGCGGGGTGTGCATGACCCAATAGCGCCACACCCATGCCACTGGTCATATCCAAATAGGCGTTATCGGCATCATCATAGACCATGCACCCCGCCCCGCGCATCACGGTGAGGGGACGTTTGCTATATGCGCCCGATGTATGTGCCTGCTCAACTGTTTGTGAATTTATCTGTGTATTTATCATGCTAAAAACTCCGTTCCTGCGCCGTTCAATGCCGATGATACGGGTGCATGAGCGCGACCATCACCAATCACCACCCGCCGAACACCGCCTTGCAATGCCTCTTGTGCGCCGAGCACTTTGCGTTTCATGCGTCCTTGCGCCCAATTGAGCGCCATGTGCATATCGGTATGGCGTACACTGGGGATAAAACTAGCTTCATCTGGAAAGGCTTTGTATAACCCGCGTACATTGCTGAGGATAATCAGTTGGTCGGCACACACCGCCCCCGCGACAAACGCGCTGGCTCTGTCGCCATCCACATTGAGCAATCCATCAGCGCTGAATGCCAGTGGTGGCAAAATGGGGATAATACCGTTATTCACCGCTTCGTAGAGGGGGATGGTGTTGATATTAGAGATTGTCCCGCTATAGTCATCACGTATCATGCGAATTTTGCCATCTATCATCGCCCGTAACGCCGTTTTGCGCTCACCAATAAGGGGGGGTGTGTTGGTCATGCCTTGTGCCAAAAGTCCGCGCTCAGAAAATCCCGCCACTAGTTCAGTTGTGACACGGTGCGAGGCTTCCACAAAAATATCGCGGACTTCTGGTGTGGTATGGCGTGATGTATGCCCTGTGGGGGATGTAATCGTCTGTACAGCCACACCCCGCGCCAGACACAATTCGTTCACAGCGTGGCTGATGCCATGCACCACGACCAACGCATATTGTTGCGATAACACTGCAAGGTCATCTAAGCACCTTTCCATATCTAGTCCTTGCCCACCACCGAGTTTGACCACCAAAATGGGTCGTGTAGATTGATTCATCATGATTTCCTTATTGCGATTATGGATAAATACCAAAAAATGACAGACCAGCACATTCGTCAAACCCGTGCATCAGGTTCATACATTGCACGGCGCTACCCGCCGCCCCTTTGCCAAGATTATCTATGGCAGAGATAACCACCAAATTTTCGCCATCGGAGTCGAGTTCAAACCCCACGTCACAAAAATTTGTCCCCGCCACTACACGCGGTTCTGGCAACCGATGGAGTCCTGTTTTACTGCTCACCAAACGCACAAATGGTTCATTGGCATACATGCCTCTGTACATGCGCCAAATATCTTTTTCTGCCAGACGACGATTGAGCATGACATGCGCCGTCACATGCGCCCCGCGCACCATCTCGATGGCGGTCACGGCAAAACGCACATCCACATCACCCAAAACTTGTTTCACTTCTGCGATATGGCGGTGTCCAGTGGGTTTATATGCCCGTACCGCCCCACTCCGCACAGGATGATGACTCCCCGCATTGGCACTATTACCACCTTCCGATGACCCGACTTTAATTTCTGCCCGCGCACTCGCCAAAACCCCCGCCCGTGCCAATGGCAACAATGCCAAGTTGAGCGCGGTAGCATTGCATCCCACGCCACTGGCATAATTCGCGCTACGCAATGCCTCACGGTTGATTTCTGGCAAGCCATACACAAATTGATTTAACCAATTTGGCGCGGGATGAGGTGTTTCGTACCAGCGTTGATAATCATCAGGATTAGACAGGCGAAAATCGGCGGATAAATCAATGAGGCGGGGCGCAAGTGAGGCAAATCTTTCGATTTGATTGGCGGTTGTGCCATGTGGCAAACACAAAAATAACAAATCACAGGCTTGCAGGCTGTCTGGGTGGATGAATTTCAGTTGTGACACCCCGCGAAACTGCGGGTGAACACTATGCACATACGCACCCATATTTTCCCGACTGGTGATTTGTGTCACCGTTGCATCGGCATGTCCCTGCAACCAGCGCAACAATTCCCCGCCTGTATAGCCACTCCCGCCAACGATACCGACACTCAACGTCATGCCAATGCTCCTTCAAGGGATGCTATGGATGATTCGGTGATGGTAGACAGCGCATAAGCCACCACTTCATCGGCAATATTCACACCCGTTGGGGCGCTACTATTTTTGAATTCCATCGTGTGATTAATTTCGTTGATGACAAGCCCACCCTCTGGCGTTTCAAAGACATCCATCGCCAAAATTCCCCCACCGACTGCGCGGGATGCCGCAAGGCACAAGTCGCTTAATTCGGGTGTGATGGGGCAATTGGTGGCTTGCCCACCGCGTGCCGTGTTGGTTATCCAATGCGGGGATGTGCGATATATGGCGCAAATCGTCCTATCGCCCACCACAAAGGCACGAATATCGCGGGATGGTTTTTGCACAAATTCCTGCACATAGTAGGTGTGATAGTTATAATCCCCCAAAACTTGCCGATGCTCTAGCAATGCTTCGGCACTATCACGATCATTCACCCGCGCCACCAAACGCCCCCAGGACCCTGTAGCGGGTTTTAGGACGGCGGGATAGGTCAATTCTTCGATGGCATCGAGGGTATGTGCTTCATCAAATGCCACCCGTGCGCGGGGTTGCGGCACATTGGCGCAGGCGAGTGCGAGCGTGGTCATAATTTTATCGGCACACACAGACGCGGTATGATAACTATTGAGTGTATGCACACCCCATTGGTTGAGGATTGCCAGCGCATATAACCCGCGTGAGGTGCTAACACACCGTTCTAGCACGAGGTCATAATTACCCCATGCAACGCCCGATGGTGAAAACTGAGTCGCATCGCCCAACAGGTCAAAATTAAAATCACGGTCTAGGATAATATCGGGTGTGATACCGTGTGCTTCAAAGGCGTTGATGAGCAATTTTTCTTCTGGACGGATATGGGTGAGTAAAATGGCTACGCGCATGAATTATTCGCCCCAATCTTCTTCGACATCGGGCGCGAGGTCGAGTTGGATGGGCGACAAACTAATAATTTCTAGTTCTGACCCACAATCAGCACACGCAATCAGTTCATTTTGCATGGCATCGGCGGGGATGCTCACAGAGGCTTCGCATACGGGACAAGATGTTGTGTTCATGGTGTTTCTCTCCTGTTGATATGGGTTGGGCATGATAGTTCATGCCCCTACAATTATTTCGATAAAATAAAAACCGCCTGCACAGTAGGGGTATCCCTTCAGGCAGGCGGTCAAGATTTGCACATGGTTAGGTAGCAAATTTAAGCACTCCAGAAGGGTCGCTTTGGCTTCTTGAGTTGCTTCTTGCTGATGGTGATAATGTGATTGCTCATGGTCATTTGCTCCTAAAATACAAAACCGCCCTTGCGGGCGGCGTGTTTGTCTATCTCATGCTTATCAGATAAAAACGCGAAAAAAACCCGACTATTATGGTCTGGTGTGTGTCTTCTTCGCCTTCTTTGCAGATAAGTTGAACATGGGTTAAAACCTTATGCGCTGAAATATACTGTGCCAAGACTATATCATATTGCCCCAATAGAGTGCAATGGGAAAATGTGCATAAACCTAATCAGATAGGTTGCACAAGGCGGGTTATACGGTCAAATATTGACTAATCGAAATGACCATCGTGGTCACGCTCAGGAGCAAAATCACCACGCCCGCCGCGCCCATCAATGTCCGTGCAGGCACACGCGAACATAGCAAGGTTGCCATTGGTGCGGCGACTATCCCGCCCAAAATCAGACCAAAAATCATCACCATCACTTCACTAAAAGGGATAATGGTCAGCAACACCACAGAGGTCGCCAACGAGATAAACACCCGTGACGCATTGACAGAGCCAATCGTCATGCGTGGATTATTGCCCCGTACCAGCAACGTAGAGGTGACAATCGCGCCCCATCCGCCACCACCAACCGCATCGCAAAAGCCGCCCACTGCCCCAATGGGGAGGATATGTGTGGTGACCTCACGCGGTTGTGGCTGGTTAATCGTCTTATAAATAATCACAGACCCCATGATAAACAGATAGACGGCGATAAACGGTTTTAGGATGTCACCCGGAATTTGCACCAAAATAAATGTGCCGACCAACGCCCCTGCTACACCAGACACGACCAATTTACGAAAAAGCATGTGGTCTACATTGCCCAATTTTAGGTGTAATAGACCTGTGAACCCGCCCGTAAAAATTTCTGCGGTGTTGATACTCGCACTCACAAACACGGGTGGAATACCAAAACTCATCAGCATCATGCTACAGGTCACGCCATAGCCCATACCCAGCGCCCCACCTAAAACTTGCGCGATAAAACCCGCTACCACGCATAATATCAATATCGTCATGTCCATCTATTAGCCTTCTTTGGTGGTGATATGAATCCCACATTCCACTTTATCGCTGTTAATCCACCGTCCAGCACGGTCACTTTCACCCTCTGCAACAGGTCGTGTGCAGACAGATGTGTTACAGCCAATGCTCGGATACCCCTTTTCGTGCAATTCGTTATAGGGCAATTCATGGGCATGAATATAAATCCACAACATTTCACTTGTCCATGTGGCAAATGGCGATAATTTCACCATGTTATATTTCTCGTCCCATTTGATGACAGGCGTTTTTTCGCGCCCTGTTTGGTCACGGCGTAACCCCGTCACCCATGCCGAATATTGCCCCTTAAGCACCTTATCCAACGGCACAACCTTGCGGATATGACAGCATTTATCGGAGTCGCGCTCCCATAGTGCCTCGCCATAAGCGGTTGCCTGTTCTTGCAGGGTCAGTTCTGGGCGGATGCGTGTGATGGGCAATCCAAAAAAAGATTCTGCTTTATTTATCAGGTCATAGGTTTCTGGGAACAAAATCCCCGTATCCAGCGTCACAATCGGTACTTTTGCGCCTAATTCCATCAACATATGCAAAGTGGCGATGCCCGTTGGCTGAAAACTGGTGACAATGACCAATTTTTCGCCAAAGGTTTCTACACCCCAACGGAGGATACTTTTTGGGTCAGATTTTTCAAAATCGGTGTTGAGCTTTTCCCAGTTCACGGTGTGCATCCCTCTTGCTCTACGCAAATTCATCATAGCATATTTTAGCACAAATAAAATACCCAATAGACGACTAATCCGATTGAGTTAGTCGTCTATTTGATACTTCTGCGATTAATGATTCGATGATGGGGTAAGAGGCGTTCTTACACCGATTTTAGGTCTTTCATCAGCTTAGTGAGTTGGGTTTTTAGCTTATCTCGGCGTGCCACATGCACCTCATCGGAAATTTTTCTGTCTTTATGTTGCATATCCAAATCGGCAATTTGTTTCATGAGAAGATTAATTTGTTCTTTGGTATCTGCCACAGGTTTGGAATTTTCGCGTTTGTCTTTGATAAAAATGATTCCCGCCACACCAATAGACAGCACCCCTACCCCAACCAATATGATTGCCAATGGCAAATTGGGTGCATCGGCGGTGGAAGATTCAGCCGGTGGCAAAATCACCGTACCAGACACACTAAAACGAATAGGTGTCTCTGGCATAAGCGAGAGGGTCGCACCAAAATTGGCAAAAATTCCCTCTGCAATCATGCGACTTCCCCTAGATTGAAAGCCATCACCATCTACAGACAAGCCATCTTGTTGGATGAGGACATCCAGCTCACCATCCACCAAATAGGGGAAGGTCTGTTCGATGCTGACATCACCATCATAGGGAAGCGAATAGGCAAAATGGAGTGTGTGCGCTGTTTCTTGGGATGCCAACGGAAAAACAGGGCGCGAATCGGTCACAGTACGTCCATCGTCAGATAGGCTAAACCGTCCGCCCGTCACATTATTAAAAATTGCCCCTGCTGGCAAACCAACCATCAAGGCAGAGACCACATCAGCCACCACCTGCACATATAATTTGTCGGTGATATTGGAAAATTCAATCACCTGTACCACATCCAGCGTATCGCCTATCACATTGGCATAGGTGAGGATATTGGTAACACGAATCGCCTGTGTGTCATAGGTCGTTTCGTAAATCGTCACGGGCAATTCAAGCAGATTTGACCCAGAATCGGGTGTGAGGATTTGACTCACGAAAAATCCACCCAAATACCCCACCGTCACATAAAATTCTTGTCCATGAGACAAGGGGATGTCTGAAAATTGGAATGTCCCATCGGCATTAAGTGCCATCTCGCCCACCAAGATGTCACCTGTGCCTGTGGATGAATAGAGTTTGACAGGCAAATCGGCTGGCACACTGCCACCCATTGACCACAAGCCCACTAACAAGCCCTGTATTAGCACTCGCCACCACCAATGGGGTGGATTCGGGTGATGTGGTCGCTTCGCTATCCGCGGTTGCATCGGCATTGGGGGTAGAGACAGGTGCTAACGATTCCACATCCGCGGTTGCATCGGCATCGGGGGTGGTAATGGGTGCTAATGCTTCTACAGCTACCGTTGCTTCTGCCGATTCAGCACTATCAGCCAACACAAACAGGAACATCGTCACATCCCAAATTTGTTCATCGGTCAAAGAGCCACCATTGGCAATGCTCCACGGGGGCATCAGATTTTCTAGTTTGCCATTATAGATGATACTAAACCACCCCTCTGGCGTTTTACCCTGTACGGCTTGCGGGTCGGTAAAATCTATCAATGTCACTGGCAATTGCCCTGTGAGGGCGAGTTCACCATCGCCTTTTCCGCCAATCCCATGACAACGGGTGCAATTTTGAGCAAAGATGACCGCCCCATTTTCGATATTGATTTGTTCTCGGTCTAAGACAAAGGGGGCTATGGTGGCGCGTGGGCGGAGTGTAGAGACAATTTCTGGCTCACCGCTTAACCCCGTACACGCCGAAATAATGACCAGTGAGAGTGCCATGAGGGGTAAAATACCCCTCTGGATGATTTTACCGAGAGGGCGCATGTTCTTTTTCTTCCTGCGTCGTGGCAATATAATTGGCAATAGCCGATTCAATAGCCGCATCCAGCTTTGTATCGGCTTCGGCTTCAAGCGATGTGGGTGTGGCATCTGGCATCGTGCCGACCAGCGTGCTTTCGATTTTGGCAAGGAGGCTCGCACCACGTTCTGCCAGTTGTTGGCGCTCGGTCAGATAATCTGCATCGGGCATTTTCCCCAGATTATAATCTTCATCAAGGTCGCGTAGGCGTGCCAATAGGCGCTCATAGGCATTAAGCAGGCTTTGGCGGTCTTGTTGCTTCGATAGTTGCTTGTGTGACTGATTTTTTGTCACAAACGGAAACGCCAGCCATAGTATGCCAATGGCAAAAATGACAATGGATAAAATAATGCCTTCAATACTCATCGAATACCTCCAGCCAACGCCTTATCCACTGAATTAATCAGACGGGTGCGCGTTATGCCTGCATAAATAAACTCTACCACATTGCCATCGCGGTCTATGATGAAGGTCTCTGGCACACCGCTAATATTATAGGCATCGGATATGCGCGTGCCTAAATCTGGGGCATTGAGATAGGTAATGCCATAATCTGCCAAAAATTTGAGGGAACTCGGTCCATTATCGGCATAGGCAATACCCAAAAACACCACATCGGCATCTTGCGATTCATAATACTCCCAAGCCGATTGCAATTCTGGTGCTTCGTCTTTACACGGCAAACACCATCCCGCCCAAAAATTGAGGACGACCACCTTGCCTCTAAAATCGGCAAGGTTAAAGGTCTCATCATCAAAAGTGGTAAAGTTAAAGGTGGGTGCGGGTCCACTGGTGGGTTGGGGTTGCTGTTGTCGCCAGAGCGCGATACCAAATACCACCGCCACCGACAAAATGCCTATCAACAACACCAACCCGCTAAGGCTCATACCCCCTTTGGCGGATTTTGGCAATTCAATCAATTCTATAGGTTCAGTTTGGCTCATTAAAATGTCAGGCGCGGCTATCCATGCCTTTAGGCATGGGGAGGAGCACCCTCTCTCCTTTCATGTAATTGTAACCGTCCGATTTGTGAATCGTTTTGAAAAAACGATTATTGATGCCCTGTATGGTGTCTGTCGTGGTGGTGATATTAAACCTACCACTCGCACGAACAGTCACCTTGCCGACATAAATACCCTCTTTTTTGCCCGATGTGACCATTGCTTTAGCCATGTCACCAGTCTGAAATCCAAAATACACCTTTTTGCGTTGGCGTGTCGCACGCGGGAAGCCATATTTATCGGGTTTGGTCATTTGCCGATTACCTCTACCAACCGCTTTTATGGCTAACGATTGATGATTAGGGCTAACAAACACTAATTGACCACTTTCACCCACACACACCGCATCCAGCCAGTGGGTTTTTGGGTAATTTTGTATCGCACGATTATATTTTGTGCGACCACCTGTACCAATTTCAATCGGTAAACAAAAATTTTGCAACGTTTGGTGCAATTTCCAGCGTGTAACATTAACAGCAGACGCATCTTTGAATGGCGCTTTTGCCAATTTCTGCACATGTGGATGACCAAACTCGTCTGCGGTTTGGTTGCCTTTTTTCTGGTTGCAGGTGTGACAAGCTAGTGTTAAATTGCTCACACGATTAGACCCGCCTCGTGATTTTGGAACGATATGTTCAATTTCGAGAGGCACATCTTTTGCGCCACAATACACGCATTTGCGACCAAATTTTTCGAGTAAATATTCCCGCACTTCGTACCCCCATAATTCACCTTGTTGATAGTCAATGCCACTTATTTCGGGGTTGACCATTGACTGAATATCGAATGTGACGAGTTCTAGCGCCAAATATGTGACGGGTACATAGTGCATCAATCGTTTCACCCATGTTTCAATGTTATACACTCGGCTCATCAGTGATGGCGCAAGCCAACCACTAGAGCGTTTGCGATTATCAAATCGTGCGGGACGATAACGCAATTTGCGTGTTCTTCGCCCTCTGCGTAATTGTCTACGACTGAGTATCGCATCACGAATTTGTTGCCCACGATGGGTTAATTTAACCGCCCACACACAATATAATCCGCACTTGAATTCGGCGACAACCGCTATGCCTGTTGTTTTGCTACCGGGGTCTATCTTGACTTGAACAGGTTGTGTTTCGCCACCTTCGCGGTCTTTTAGGATAATCGTGAATGGATAGCAACGAAAAACTGCCGCTTTCCCCGATTTCAATAACTGCCTAGCCCGTGCAGGATTGCAGGGCATGAGTGGTTCTTTGTTTTTATCGAGTACAAACACTCGTTGCATAAAAAGATACCTTTCAGTCGCGCCTTACGGCGGTTAAGGTCACCGC